>ONTY01000252.1 GCA_900320815.1 uncultured Pseudomonadota bacterium | reverse complement strand
GACGCATCTCGTCGGAGATGGTGCCCACCACGCCATCAAGATGCTCGTCAAGCGCATCCTGGCGCATACGGTCGTAGAACGCGTTGATGAGGTTGAGCTTGAGCTCATAGTCGGGCACCTGGATGGATACCGACAGACCCGAGTCCATGCGCGATGTGTCGCGCTCGTCAAACTTGCTGTCGCCCATGCCAAGCTGCTCCGCAGCAAAGGCGCGCACCTCCTGCACCTCACGCTCGGCATAGGGGCGCGCACGCGCTGCCAGTTCGCGCAAAAACTCCAGCACCTGCTGCGGGCTAGAGGCCATCTTGGGCGCCAGCGAGAGCGCGCCAAAGTTGGCAAAACCCAGCAGCTGCGCCTCCTCATGGCGCAGCGCGAGCAGCTCGCGCATCACGGGCGTGTTGTCCAGCGCGGCGGTGCCGGGGCAGCCGCCTTCGCTTTCTGCCTGCTCCGAGGCGCGCGTGCTGTAGGCGCGGTGCAGGCGCTCGCGCAGCGCGCCGCTGCGCGCAAAGCGCATCACAGGCAGGTAGCTGGGCAGCTGCAGCGTGAGCTTGAAGCCGTCCTTGCCCTCGGCCTGCGCGGCAGCGCGCGCCGCCTGCTGCACGTCGGGCGGCACGCCGTCCATCTCCTCGGCGCTGGCGTAGTGGACGAAGCGGTCGGTGGCGTCGAGCACGTTTTCGCTGAACTTCTGCGCCAGCGCCGCGCTCCTTTCTTGCAGCGCAGCAAAACGCTCGCGTGCCGCGCCCTGCAACTCGGCGCCGCCCAGCACAAAGTCGCGCAGCGTGTGGCGCAGCGCCTGCTGCTGCGCCGCATTCAGCCGGGCGGCGTCAATGGCCTTGTATTTCGCATACAGCCGCTCGCTGGCACCCAGCCGTGTGAAAAAGGCCGTCACCAGCGGCAGCGCCGCGTTGTAGGCAGCGCGCAGCGCCGGCGTATCGGCCACGGCGTTCAGGTGGCTCACCGCGCCCCACGCCAGCGACAGGCGCTCCACCGGCACGTCCAGCGTGCGCTGCAAGGCAAGCCAGTCAGCTGGGTGCGCCGCGTCCTCTGCCGCTGCCAGCGCCGCTTCGCCCTCTTTCAGCAGCGCCTCAAGCGCCGGCGCCACGTGCTGCGCACGAATGTCGGCAAAGCGCGGCAGGTCGGAAAAATCAAGGAGCGGATTGCTGTGGTTGTCGTTGTCCTGTGGCATGGTAAAAACGTGCGAGAAAAGAAAAAGCCGCAAGCGTACGGCACGCTTGGGGCAGGCGGGCGCCTGCGTGCTCTGCGCGCCAGAGGAAGCAATCCAGACAGGGTGTGCAGGCGCTTGGGTTGCCAGCGCCTCTGAGGCTGGCTATGAAAGGCTCTTCAAAAATCATGCACGGCTTGCCCGATTGCAATTGAGCGCCAAACCACAGGGTATAGTGCCACTGTCAGCAAATTGCGCCGGCAGCAAGCCATCCATATATACAGTATAAAACAATCGCCATGACATCTCGAGAGATTTGGTTTTGGTCAATCGTCCTCGACTGCCTTCACGTCCTCTTTTTTCTGCTGCCCCTCATCATTCTCGGTTGGGGAAACCACTTTGAGAACGAAGGAAAAACAGGGCTGCGCGTCGTCATTTCCTTTTTTGCTGTGTGGGGCTGCCTCGTGGCAGGAATCATTTTTGAATATCATATTGTTCTTACCATTATTTTCCCAGACGGCGAAGGACTGCCAGACAGCGCGTATGATGGCAAAGAACTCTTTGCTGGCATCTTTTTTGGCTGGCTTATCAGCGGCACGCTGACATTCATCGCCTGGCTGCTGCTGGAAGGCGCCCACGCACTCCACCGTTTTATGCAGGCACGACGCCATCACCATCCTTGATGCGCTGGATATTGCAAAACTCACCTACAGCCCCAGCACCTTGCGGCACGGCATGCTGGTGGACATGCTGCAAAAAACGCCATAAATTATAGAGTATAGCATCATCACCGGCTTCTTGTACCGGCATCAACACGCCATATAATCCGGTATAGATTTCATACATGGCACGCATCCACGCCGAAACCGCCTACCAAAACGCGCTTGCTTACGTCTACGCACTGATACGGGGCAGCGAATATGCGCGCGCCATCGCAGAAATGACGCAGGCCGGCGGCCAGCGCCTTGCCCCCGCCTTCCGGCACGACGGCAACCATTCGTGGTACGTCATCGGCGATGCCTTTTGCAAAATGGGCGACTACAGCGCCGCTGCCCAAGCCTTTCGCCGCGCCCTGCGTTGCTGGCCGGGCGACGGTGAAGCACTCATGGCGCTGGGCAACAGCTACTCCGAAACGCAGCGCCCCAAGCTCGCCGCGCGCTGTTTGCGCAAAGCCATCCCCCTCAGCCCGAAGCGTGCCGCAGACTGCCGCTTCAACCTCGGCAACGCGCTGTTTGACATGCAAAACTACGAAGCCGCCGCTGCAGAATATGCCGCTGCCGCCGCAACAGGGGGAAAGAAAACAGCAGCCAAGGCGCGGAAAATGCTTGCCCGGTTGGGCGTGGATACCAAAGGCGACTGACATGGACAGTCACAAAA
This sequence comes from uncultured Pseudomonadota bacterium, assembly GCA_900320815.1. Taxonomy (GTDB): domain Bacteria; phylum Pseudomonadota; class Gammaproteobacteria; order Burkholderiales; family Burkholderiaceae_C; genus Ottowia. Next base: position 456 of record ONTY01000252.1, on the reverse strand, counting down.
TTGAGTGTTTCAAAGCGGAGCATCCGGGTCAGGACTTCCCCGCCATACGCACGCTGGCGCCGCACGAGTGCGCAGACGTGCGGCGCGCACTCATCTGCAACCTGGCGCTCCAGTGCGGCGATGACGGGCTGGCAATGCTGGAGGAAATCCAGCGCCGCAGCGCCAGCATTGGGCGCACTGATGAAAACGGCGCCTTCGCGCCACTGCCCGCCATTCTTGAACACTACGCAAAAAGCTCGCTGCTGCTCAACTGGGGGCGCTTTGGTGACATTGATGAAATCGCCACCAGCGATTTTGTGACATATTTCGAGGACATCTGGTGGCCGCCGGCTGATGAATCCCTGGAGGTATTTGATGCAAGCTGCTCCTGGCTGCTCGCCTTCTATCACTGGTGCGACGTGCGCCTTCTGCTGCCTGAACAAAGCGAAATACCATAGGGTATAGCATCATCATCCG
>ONTY01000253.1 GCA_900320815.1 uncultured Pseudomonadota bacterium | reverse complement strand
GGAAACAGCAGCAAAAGGAGAAGAAGCGTGAAACTCGATGACTTTGAAGAAGGGCTGGTTCAGCGTTTGCGCGAGAACCAGAAATTTGCAACAGTCCATTTGCAAGAAACGCTCAAATGTCTCATTGATACACATGCATCTGCTGTCGAAAAAGCAGCCAGTCTTCTGACGCTCGGGTATATTACCAGAGCCTACGGAGGCTTTGGCAAAATTGCCAAAAAAGCTGGAGTGAGCAAAGGACAACTTGCCAAGGCTTTTGCCCCTGGCGGCAATCCAACGCTCAATATGCTCACAGCTCTGAGCGATGCGGTGAATCCGCATATGACGGCTCAAGCTGCTTGATTGAACGCTCTGATTCCCGTCCTCCAAGCCCGCCCGCTCGCAAGAGTGCGGTGGGCTTTTTTCATGTGCGGCGCCCAACGTGCCGCCTGCCGGCGCTGCCACGCGGGTGGCAGCGCCAGTGCTGCTCGCGCAGGTATTGTGCGCTCAGCTGAATATACAGTGCCGTGGTTTCAATATTACGATGCCCCAGCAGTTTTTGCACAATATCCATCGGCGCCCCATTGCAATATAGATGCGTGGCAAAGGCATGGCGCAATGAGTGCGCCGTCAAAAACGGCAGCCCTGCCGCATCAGCATAGCGGCGAACCAGGCGGCGCAGCGTTTGATACGACATACGGGCGTGCTGTCCGTGCAGTGCAACAAAACACTGCGTTTGTTGGGGTGTTCCGGCGCGTTCCAAAATCGCATGACGTGCCCGCTGCAAATACACTCCAAGCCAGTACTGTGCAGTTTCATGATACACCACAAAACGCTCTATTTTCCCTTTGCCCCATACTCTTATGGCACGCTGCCTAAAATGTCCAGAAACATCGGCAGTGCTCAGCGAGAGCAATTCACCAGCGCGTAGCCCGCTGGCATACAGCAGTTCCAGGATTGCGCGGTCACGGATACCGATATATGTGCTTGTGTCAGGCATGGCCAGCAAATGCAACACCTGTTTTTCTGTGGGCATGAAGTGCGGGTTGTAGCGGTTATGAAAAATGGGACGGGTTATCCAAGCAAATGGATTTGTTCCAATATGGCCTGCCTGCTGTGCCCATTGATAAAGCCGCCGCAGCGGCCATAGCCGGCGGGTGACAGTAGAATGTGCAGAAGTTTCAAGAAAGGCGTGCAGCCATTGGTGGGCATGTTCTGTCTGCACAGCTTGCCATTCAAGGTTTTGCGATTGCAGCCATCGGTGCCAGCGGATAATTTCAAATTTCAATGTTTTGAAACTGCTTGGGAGCAGTTCCCACTGCATATCTTCCAAAAATGCATCCCATTCAGGCGGGAATGGAGTGCCACGTGCTGCCATGAAGCCTCCGCACTCAAGTTGCTTGGGATGACATTGTGGCCTGCCATGCGCTGCGCACTTGCCCGCCTGCACTCACTCAAAAAGTGGCCTAGCACTTTTTTGACACATCGTCAAGCGATTTGTGTAATTTAAATTTATCACGCAAATCGCTTGACAGCATCCATCTTTTATGGCAAGGACTGCAACAGCCGCTCTCTGCAGCCTTCGTTGTCCCAGGTTTGCCCGTCTGTGACAGCCAACCTTGTTCCAGTGCAGAGCCACACCAGACGCAACTGAACAATGGAATGGCACTGCACTGACATTTTGCTGACGAAACTTCGCCTCTTTCGCAAAACTGCTCTGACTGTTTTCTGAAGGAACTGTGCCCTTTGCGCAGAACTGACCTGACAAAACCTTGCCCTTTCCGCAAAACTGGCAGTGCTCTTCTATATATAAGAACAAAAGGTACTTGAATAAAAAAACTACAACTACACGCCTACACGCGCATGCACGCGCGCATGCGCGCGAAGAGCGGGGTTGTCGTTGGTTTTTTTCAGATTTCCGTAGAAGCTGTCATGGCAACCGCAGCGGCATAGGAACCGTTGCTCATGGCTACACCGGCGTTGCATGAGAGAGCGCCACAATGCTGCTAAAACACGTTTGGCGCGCTTTTATTGTTCGCTGGGGCAGCAGTGGCACATAAGGTCAGATGGCTTGTTCTCGCGCTTGTTTTGCGCCCTGTTGCGCCTCCTGTGGGCGCTGCCCCAGTTTCGGCGTGCTGACTGCCAATCCAGCAAAAAACGGGCGTAAAAAAACCCGCCTGCACCTTGCGGTGGGCGGGCTTTAGGTTGGGAAATGAAGCGTGCAGCAGGCAGTTTACGCTGCCCCGCGAACGGCATCGCGAAGCGCCGCGAACATATTGCGAGTCGGCTTGCCACGTGGCCTGAATGCCTTGACAACCGCTTTGCGGGTCACACCAGCCTTTTTAGCGATTTTGCTCAAACCACCGTAGGCTTTGGCAATGCGTCCAAGGGACACCAGACTCACCGCATGTTCAACCTCGGAAGCTTGCGTGTCGTTCAAGCAGTCAAGTGTGTCCTGCAAATAAATCTCCGCAAACTCCCGGTCCCGTTGCAGGTGCTCGATGACACACTGCTCATTGGAAACGCATCCCTTAAGTTTCATGCTTTTGCTCCTTTTGCTTCTGCTTCCACAGTGCCCAGCAATCCTGGGCAAATTTGATGTCTCGATCCTGGTCGTTTTTGTCACCGCCGCAAATGAGCAGCACAACTACCGGACCGTAATGGGCGAAGTATATCCTGTATCCAAGACCTTCGTCAATTTTGGATTCAATCACACCCTGTCCAACAGAGCGTGTTTTTCCAAAATTCCCCATTTCCATCAATTCCGCACGCTTGACAAGTTTTGTTCGTGCGCGCTTACTTCGCAGAGTTCCAAGCCATTCATCGAACAGCTTGACGCCTCGCTCGTCTTCGTAGCGGACAACGCGATATTTCGCGCCACCCGAAGCAGGCTTTGTGCGCGCATTTGCGCGCTCCCGCGATTTGTGAAGTGGCTTTTTCTTTCCCAATGAATTTCTCCTTGCCAAAAGCCAGGAGCC
>ONTY01000254.1 GCA_900320815.1 uncultured Pseudomonadota bacterium | reverse complement strand
GGAAAAGAAAATAAAAAGCCCTGCTTCAATCAGCTTTCCAGCGCCGCCAGCGCACGTGCGGAAATTTCTTGCACGCTGCCTACGCCGCTGATGCTGCGATATTTCGGCGCGGCGGTGGCGTCTTGCGCGGCCCAGTCGCGGTAATACATCGTCAGCGGCAGCGTCTGCTGCTGATACACCTGCAAGCGGTGGCGCACAGTTTCTTCTTTATCGTCGTCGCGCTGCACCAGTGGCTCGCCCGTCACATCGTCTTTGCCTGGCACCCTGGGTGGGTTGAATTTAATGTGATAGGTGCGCCCGCTGGCCGGGTGGCTGCGGCGTCCGCTCATGCGCTCCACAATATCGTCAAACGGCACGTCAATTTCCAGCACATAATCAATTTTCACGCCGGCATCACGCATTGCCTGTGCTTGTGCGATGGTGCGCGGAAAGCCGTCAAACAGAAATCCTTGCGCACAATCTGCTGCGGCAATGCGCTCTTTTACCAGCGCAATAATCAAATCATCGCTCACCAGGCCGCCGCTGGCCATCACATCTTTGGCTTGCAGACCCAGCGGCGTGCCCGCCTTGACTGCGGCGCGCAGCATATCGCCGGTGGAAATTTGCGGAATGCCATATTTCTGGCAAATTGTGGCAGCCTGTGTGCCTTTGCCTGCGCCTGGGGCGCCGAGCAGGATGAGTTTCATGGTGTTTGTTCCTTTGCAAAAAAACAGAGGGAAAAAATCTTTTCACGCGCCGCTGAGTGCATAGATGGCGCGCACGCGCTCCAAATCTTCTGGTGTATCCACGCCCGCGCCCGGTGCCTGCGCCGCAATATGCACCGCAATACGCCAGCCGTGCCACATGGCGCGCAATTGCTCCAGGGCTTCCAGTTGCTCAAGCGGCGCGGGCGCAAGCTGTGTGAAAGCGCACAAATCCGTCGTGCGGTAGCTGTAAATGCCAATATGCCGCAGTGGCGCGGGCTGTGGCAGCGCGGCAATGCCGCTGGCAAAGCCATCACGCCACCACGGCAGCGGTGCACGGCTGAACAGCAGCGCCATACCCTGCGCGTCGCATACGGCTTTCACTACATTGGGGTTTTGAAAATCAGCCAGCGTGTGAATGGCGTGCGCCGCAGTGGCGATGCGCGTAGTGGGTGTTTTTTCCAAAAGCTGCGCCACAGCAACGATGAGCGTTGGCTCAATCAGCGGCTCATCGCCTTGCACATTCACCACAATTTCATCGGCAGGCAGCGCCAGCAGCGCACACGCCTCGGCCAGCCGGTCGCTGCCGCTGGCGTGGTGTGCGCCCGTGAGCACCGCGCGCACGCCGTGCGCAGCGCACGCAGCGGCCACTTCGGGTGCATCGCACGCCACAACTACCTGCCGCGCGCCAGCGCGTGCCGCCCTTTCTGCCACGCGCACCACCATTGGGCGCCCGGCAATATCGGCCAGCGGTTTACCCGGCAGGCGTGTGGAGGCCATCCGCGCCGGAATCAAAACGCTAAACGGCATATTCACACGCGCGGCGTGCGCGGCGGCAGCGTTGCCAATTCTTCTTCCGTCACGGCGCGCGCTTCCGATTCAATCAAAATCGGAATACCGTCGCGCACCGGATACGCCAGCCGCGCGCTGCGGCTCATCAATTCATCTTTTTCGCGCACATAATCCAGCGGCCCTTTGGTGACCGGGCATACCAGCAATTCAAGAAGTTTTGGGTCCATTGCAGTTTTCCTAAAAAATTATGCCGCACAGAAATGCGCCAGCGGAAAATATACCAGTGCCGCGCCAGCCGCAGTCATGACCAGCAGCCAGAGCAAAAGCCTGGCATCTGAGAGCGGCGCATCAGAAAACAAGCGAATACAGCCCGCCACCGTCGCCAAAATGAACGCCAGCAGCCCTTTGGGCACCGGACACGCCAGCGTGTGCAGCCATTGCCATTCCATACTGTCTCCTGTTTTACGCGCTGCCCGAGCGCAGCGTCAGCAGCGCCGCGCCGCAGATGGTGAGTGCAATGCCCGCCACTAGCAGTGCAGTGATGGGCGCGCGAGTCAAGCCATTGCAGGCTTTGAGCGCGCTCGTTGCCACGACATCGCTGGCAATGGCACCGGCAAGCAGCAGAAGGCTCTTGTTCATGGGGAAAAGGGGCAGCACAGGGCACGAAGTGCGCGATTGTGCGCCGAGGCGCTGCGCCGCAGCCTGTCTCAATACTCAAAGATATATGCAATGTTTACCCGCAACATATGCGGGTAATGAAGAGATACCCATCTAATGTGTTGAGAAATGAGAGCCTGCGTGTTGCTCAATACTCATGCCGCTCTCATTGGAATACCCACAAGATATGCGGGTAGTAGCGTTATACCCTGCAATATCTTGTTCTTTTTTGGGGTCTTGAATCGTTCAGCGCGCTGAAACGGAAAAGCCAGCGCACCGCCACACACCGCCAAGGCACAATCCACCTGCTATGCGTGATTCCTTTACTTACGAACAACTCATTGCCTCCGGCGAAGGGCGTCTGTTTGGCGCCGACAGCGGGCGCCTGCCGCTGCCGCCCATGCTGATGTTTGACCGCATCACCCACATTGACGATGACGGCGGCGCGCATGGGCTGGGACGCATTGAAGCGGAGCTGGACATCCGCCCTGACCTGTGGTTTTTCGCCTGCCACTTTCAGGGTGACCCCGTCATGCCCGGCTGCCTTGGGCTGGACGCCATGTGGCAGCTCATCGGCTTTTTCCTCACTTGGCTGCAGCTGCCCGGGCGCGGAAGGGCGCTGGGCGCGGGCGAGGTGCGCTTTACCGGCGAAGTGGCGCCAGACGTCAAGCTCGTGCGCTATGAAATTGACATCAAGCGCGTCATTCGCCGCAAGCTGAACATGGCCATCGGCGACGCCATTGACAGGGAAATGGAGGCTTGGTATGATTCCTGGGCGGAGCGTCTGCAGTCAGGAACGCTGACGGCGGCGGAGATTGCC
>ONTY01000255.1 GCA_900320815.1 uncultured Pseudomonadota bacterium | reverse complement strand
TCCGGATTCTTTAGCAGCTCGGCTCTTCGTGCAGGATGCGGTAATCAGCCATATTGATGCTCCATCTTTGAAAATTGAACGTATTCAAAACCAGCAGCGCAAAAAAATCCTGCGCCGCCTTCGGAGGCGGGCGCAGGGATGCGGAAAGGTGTGGTGCTGGCGGGGAGCGCTGGCGCCTTGAGCGCACGGCTTACTGTGTGTGAGGGTAGCCGCTCACACCACGCCGCCCATCATCGGGAAAAGGGGCGGGGACGTTAGCTGCATTTGGGCGGTTGTTTCACGCATGGCGTGCCCCGTGTTTACCACCCGGCCACGGTGCCGTCGCGCCGGCTGTCGCTGGCGGCAACGTAGCAGCCGGTTTTTTCGCCTTCGCCGGGGGGCAGGCGCCAGATGAACTGGCCGGCACCAAAGTCCTGGTGTTCGGGCAGCGGGATGATGTTGTGCCCTTTTTCGCGCAGCCCTTGCACCAGCGTGGCGTCCATGGTTTTTTCCACGCTCACATCCAGTCCGCCGCTGCTGCACCAGCGTGGCGCGTCGCAGGCAGCCTGGGGATTTTGTTTGAAGTCCAGCATGCGCACCAGCGCCTGCACGTGCGCCTGCGGCTGCAGGTGCGCGCCCATGACGCCAAAGGCCATTTGCGGCTGCCCGTCTTTGCTCAAAAATGCCGGAATAATGGTGTGGAAGGGGCGTTTGCCGGGAGCGACCTGGTTGGGACCTTCGGCAAGGCTGAAACTGTGCCCACGGTTTTGCAGGCTCACGCCAAACTCCGGCTCCACGCAGCCAGAACCAAAGCCCATGAAATTGCTTTGAATAAAGCTGACCATCATGCCGCTGGCATCTGCGGCGGCCACATACACCGTGCCGCCTTTGGGCGGCTCGCCTGCCGGGTGCGCCTGTGCGCGGTTCATGCGGATTTTGCGGGTGCGGCTTTTCAAATATGCCTCATCCAGCAACTGCGCGGGCTGCACTTTCATCCACGATTCTTCGCCCACATACCGATAGACGTCGGCCATGGCGAGTTTGATGGCTTCAATTTGCACGTGCTGCGCGCTGACGCTATCGGCGCCCAGACGGGCGAGGTCAAAATAATGCAGGATGCTCAGCGCCATAAGTGCAGCGATGCCGTGCGTGCTGGGACCGATTTCGTGCACCTGATAGCCACGGTAATTAATGGAAAGTGGCTGCACCCATTCAGGTTGATACCGCTCAAAGTCGCTGGCGCGAATCGCCCCGCCCTGCTCGCGCGCAAAACGCTCGATGGCATGCGCGATTTCGCCGCCGTAAAACGCCACACCGCGCGAGCCGGCGATGCGCTTTAGCCCGTGTGCCAGCGCCGGAAAACGGAACACTTCGCCCACCTCTGGCGCGCGCCCGCGCGGCATAAATGCTTTGGCAAAACCCGGCTGGCTGCCCAGCAACTGCGCGCCCGCCGCCCACTTGCGCTGCACCACCACGGGCACGGCAAAGCCTTTTTCCGCCAGTTCAATGGCCGGCTGGAGCGTGTCGCCCAGCGGCAGCGCGCCAAAGCGTTTGTTCAGTTGCACCCAGGCAGAGACGGCGCCTGGCACCGTCACGGAGTCGATGCCGCGCTGCGGCATGGTGGTGGCGTGCGGATATTTGCTCTGGAAGTAGCCCGGCTTCCAGCCCATTGGTGCGCGCCCAGCGGCGTTGAGTCCGTGCAGGCTCTTGCCGTCCCAGAGGATGCAGAAGGCGTCGCTGCCCAGTCCGTTGCTCACCGGCTCGCACACAGTGAGTGCGGCGGCGGCGGCCACCGCTGCGTCCACCGCGTTGCCGCCTTGATGCAGCACACGCAAACCCGCTTGTGCCGCCAGCGGGTGCGAGGTGGCAACGACATTGCGCGCAAAAACGGGTTGGCGGATGCAGGAATAGGACTGGTCGTAGTTGAACATAAGGTCAAGTCGAGAAAACATGCGGCGGGCAAGGTGTGCAGCGCGCCCGCCGCGTGAGACGTTGGAGATGGGGCTTTGCTGCGCCGCGATTGTAGAGAGCCGCCTATGCGCGTGCATCGGCCATAAGAAGGAAGCAGCGCAGCAAAAGCGCCGTACGGCAAAGGTAAATCAATAGGTATCGCTCTGTTGCCCGCTCCCTTTGCGGGCAACAAAATAGTGTGATGATGGGTATCTTGCAGGAGCAGTTCCACCGTGCGCTTGTGGCGCTGTCTGCTGCATTTTCAAAAAAATGTTTTTGCCGTACACGCTGCTGCTTTTACAGCGTCAGGTGTTTGAGATATTCACGAAACGAAGCGCCCATTTTGGGATGCTGCAACGCAAGTTCCACAGTGGCTTGCAAAAATCCCTCTTTGCTGCCGCAGTCAAAACGGCGGCCTTCATATTGGTACGCGTAAACGCGCTCGGTGGCCATAAGAGCGGCAATCGCGTCGGTCAATTGGATTTCTCCGCCGGCGCCTGGTTTTTGGGCGCGCAGCGCATCAAAAATGCGCGGAGTGAGGATGTAGCGACCAGCCACGCCCATGCGCGAGGGGGCGTCGCCGGGAGCGGGTTTTTCAACGATGCCTCCAATGTTGATCAGTCGCTCGCCGGCGGGGGTGCCATCAACGATGCCGTAGCGGTCGGTGTGCTCGGCGGGCACTTCCTGCACCGCCAGCACAGAGCGGCCAAGCTGCGTGAAGGCTTGCACCATTTGCGCCAGCACACCCTGCCCACCTTCCGGGCCGGTCATAAGGTCATCGGCCAGCAGCACGGCAAAGGGCTGGCGCCCGACGATGTGCGCGGCGCACAGCACGGCGTGCCCCAGGCCAAGTGAGCGCGGCTGGCGCACGTAGGAGCAATTCATATCGTCCGGAGCCACAGCGCGCACCACGGCGAGCATGGCCTGCTTGCCGGTGCGCTCGAGTTCGCTCTCTAGCTCGTAGGCGGTGTCAAAG
>ONTY01000256.1 GCA_900320815.1 uncultured Pseudomonadota bacterium | reverse complement strand
ATGCTGAAGATCTCCGACCCGGTGGGCGAATGGTGCGAGTCGCGCATGCCGGAGCGCCTCCGCGGCCTGCTGGCCGCCTACGACGACTGGCTCGGGAGGTTCCGCTCTGCGACGGTGCCGAGCGCCCTCCAGAAGCACCTTCGCAGCCGCGTCGCCTGGCTCGTGGTGCTCGCCGCGCTCAACCTCTGCGTCGCCGTCGCCGCGTCGATGCTGGACCAGATCGACTACTCGAAGTTCTCGCTCTTCTTCGAGCGGCACAAGCGCTTCTTCTTCTGCCTCGCCGCGAACACCTTCTGCGTGTCGCTGCTCGCGCCGGCGTACGGCCTCGCGCGCTCGCTAGGCCGCGACATCTCCGCCGTGCTCACCGGCACCCGCCAGCCGCGCCGGTGGAAGGCGGCGGTGCACGTGGTCGTGGAGTGGTTCACGCTCGGCGCGGTCATGACGCTGGCCTTCGCCGAGATGCTGATGCTGAACGTGAACCTACAGCCGGAGGAGCCGCTGGCGCGCCTGCCAGACGCAGCGCAGATTGGCAGCGCACTGGTGCTTGGCGCGCTGACGGCGCTGGCGGCGTGCGCCGTGCTGGCGGCATTTGCCGCAGGCGGCGGTGGCAGCGCACAAACCCCCTGGCTGGCCAGCGGCTGCACCGGCGCGCTGCTGGCCGCCGGGCTGATTGCCGCGCTGGTGTGGCGCGTGCGTGGGCGCACGCCGGCAGCCACCACGGCGCGGCTGGCAGAGCTGCAGTCGCGCATTCGCCCGCACTTTTTGTTCAACACGCTCAACAGCGCCATCGCCCTGGTGGGCGAAGAGCCAAAGCGCGCCGAGCGTGTGCTCGAAGAGCTGGCGGAGCTGTTCCGCCACGCTCTTGCCGAGCAGCGCGGCGCCTCCACGCTGGGCGAAGAGCTGCAGCTGGCGCGCAGCTATCTGGACATTGAGCAGGTGCGCTTTGGCCAGCGGCTGCGCGTGGAGTGGTCGGTTGACGAGCGCGTGAACGCCGCGCAACTGCCCCCACTCATCCTGCAGCCGCTGGTGGAAAACGCCATCAAGCACGGCGTGGAACCCAGCCCGCAGGGGGCGGAGGTGCGCATCTCCACGCAGCGGCGCGGCGCCGTGGCGCTCATCAAAATCACCAACACCGTGCCCGCCGGCCAGGGACGCGCCGGACACGGCATCGCGCTGGAGAACGTGCGCCAGCGCCTGCGCCTGTTGCACGACATGCAGGGGGACTTTCGCACCGCGCTGGCCAAAGGCGTCTACCAGACACGCATTGAAGTGCCGCTGCCCGCGCCAGCGAAAAAATCCAAGGAGAAAACACACCATGAGCCTCGCCCTGCTGATTGCTGATGATGAACCGCTGGCACTGGCGCGCCTGCGCCGGCTGCTGACGCAGTGCAACGAACCGCCCATTGCCAGCGTGCGCGAGGCGGCCAGCAGCACCGAGGCGCTGGCGCTGGCGTGCGCGCACCCCTTTGACGCTGCGCTGCTGGACATCCACATGCCCGGCATGGACGGTCTGGCGCTGACGGCGGCGCTGCGCCAGTTGCCGCGCCCGCCCGCCATCATCTTCGTGACCGCGCACAGCGAGCACGCCGTGGACGCCTTTGAGCTCGACGCCGTGGACTACCTCACCAAACCCGTGCGCGCCGAGCGCCTGCAAGCGGCTTTGCTCAAAGTGCAACGCGCCCGCCAGGCGGCCAGTGCGCCGGCAGCGCCTGCGGCAGAGCAATGGCTGCGCATCACCGAACGCGGGCGCGTGCTGCGCGTGCCCGTGCGCGAAGTGCTCTATTTCAAGTCCGAACTCAAATACATCACCGTGCGCACCGCCACTGCCAGCTACCTGCTGGACGGCAGCCTGGGGCAGCTTGAAGCGCAATACGGTGAGCAGTTTTTGCGCATCCACCGCAACGCTCTCGTCGCCCGCCACGCCATGCGCGAGTTGGTGCGCAGCAGCCCGCTGGCCGAGGTTGACGGCTGGGCCGTGCGCCTGCACGGACTGCCCGATGAAGAACTGCCCGTCTCGCGGCGTCAACTCGCCAAAGTGCGCGCCGCCATCAGTGCTCCGGAAAGCCCCCGATAATCGAGAAACAGGCAGAGTATCCATCTACTGCCGGCATATAAACGCCGGTAATGAAGATTATTACACATGAGTATATAAGCTCGCCTGAAACCATGCTGCACGCGCAGCCTGCCGTTTTTTTCTCTTTTCACCCTCTGCCATGCCTTGCCCCCATCCTCGCGACGTTCTTCATCACGTGCGCGAACCCCTCCCCCCATCGCTGCCCGTATGCGACCACTACTGCGGCACACGCGAAAAAATGCAGCGCAGCCTGCGGCTGCAAGCCGAGATGACGCGCGAATACGGGCGCTGCGTCTTTGACGTAACGCTGGACTGCGAAGACGGCGCCCCCGTGGGCAGCGAAGCCGCACACGCTGCCCTCGTTGCCAGCCTGGCGCTTGCTGCACCCGCTGGCGCCCGTGTCGCCGCACGGCTGCACCCCGTGGAGCACCCCGCCTTTGCCGCCGACATGGCCACCATTGCCGGCCAAGCCGGCGCGCGCCTGACGCACCTGATGATTCCCAAAGTGCAATCAGTGGCCGATATTGAGCAGGCCGAGCGCGCCCTGCTGCAGGCGTACCCGCCCGGCCTGCCGCTGCACGCCCTCATCGAATCGCCTGCTGCCGTGCAGCGCGCCTTTGAGATTGCCTCGCACCCGCGCGTGCAGTCGGTGAGTTTTGGCCTTATGGACTTCGTCAGCGCGCACGCCGGCGCCATCCCGTTTGAGGCCATGAGCTGCGAGGGGCAGTTCACGCACCCACTCGTGGTGCGCGCCAAGCTGCGCATTGCCGCCGCCGCCCCCAAGCCGATACTCATGGGCCGTCATCTCATCGCGTTGGGCTACA
>ONTY01000314.1 GCA_900320815.1 uncultured Pseudomonadota bacterium | reverse complement strand
AGAACAGGCGCTTGCCGCGCTGCGCGCCGCCGCCCGCGCCCTCGGCCTGCCGCCGGCTGTGGCTGGCGACGTGCCCGGCGCGCTGGGTGAATGGGTGCGGGCGTGGGGAGAGCGGGACGGGGGAAAATAGGAAGTGCCGTGCTGTCGTACTTTATGTGTTTTTAAACAGAGCTGGAAAATGGCAACAAACAGAGAAATCATGGCGCAGTTCCTGCGCTTTATCAACACGGGCGATGCCGCTTTGGGGTGCCCGATAATCGATGAGCATGTGGTGTTCCACGCCCCAACATCGCCGCAGCCGATGCACGGCTTTGAAAGCTATATGGCTGTGCTGGCGATGATGCGCAGTGCCATGCCGGATATTCAATGGAAAATTGAAGAAGATATATCTGAGGGCAACAGGATTTTTGTGCGCTACACAATGGAGGGCACCCAGATGCATCCCCTGATGGGAATGCCCGCCACCGGCAAACGCATATGCGTGACGGCCATGAATGTGTATGAAATTGCAAACGGGAAAATCATCCGCGAGCATGGATTGCCTGACATGTTCACGCTGCTGGTGCAGCTTGGCGCCATCCAGCCGCCCGGACAGGCGTGATGGAAAACGGTTCTGGAACGAGTGGCGGCGCGCTGCTGCGCGTGCGTGTGGACGGGCAGCAGCGCCGTGTGCCGGCGGGCACGACGCTGGAGCAGGTGGTGGCCGATGCGGGCGATGCAGCAGCGTTTAGCACGGCGGTCAATGGCGAGTTTGTGGCGCGCGCAGCGCGTGCGGCGCGCGTGCTCGCTGAGGGCGATGAAGTGCTGCTGTTTCGCCCGATTAAATCATTATTTTTTTCTGAGTATTTTTTACCCCATGACCAAATTCATGTTTGCCGGCAATATATGCGGGCGATGAGATGATACCCATGAGAGGAGATGAAGCACTGGCCACCGAGGCACTGGGCTTGCGGCGCGGCGCGCACGAGGCGCTGGCGGCTGTCAGCTTCACGCTGGCGCGCGGACAGTGGCTGGCGGTGGCAGGGCCGAATGGCGCGGGCAAATCCACGCTGCTGCAGTGTCTGGCGGGGCTGCTGCCGTACACGGGCGAGGTGCGGCTGCTGGGCAAGCCGCTGCACGCATGGCGCGCGGCGCAGCGGGCGCGCGCGCTGGCGTGGTTGGGGCAGTGGCAGCCGCTGGCCGAGCATGTGCGCGCGTTTGACGCTGTGATGCTGGGTCGTCTGCCGCATCAGGGGTGGCTCTCGACGCCCTCGGCAGCAGACCGCGCCGCTGTCGAGCGCGCGCTGCACGCCGTGCACGCCTGGGAGTGGCAGGACAGGCCGCTGGGCCTGCTTTCGGGCGGCGAGCGGCAGCGCGTGCTGATTGCGCGTGCGCTGGCCACGGAAAGCGAGGTGCTGCTGCTCGATGAGCCGATGGTGAGCCTGGACCCGCCGCATCAGGCCGACGTGCTGGCGCTCATGCGCGCGCACGCGGCGCGCGGCGGCGCCGTCATCAGCGTGTTGCACGAACTCAGCCTGGCGCTGGCCGCCGACGCGCTGCTCATCATCCGGGAAGGGCGCGTGCTGCACCACGGCGAGTGCGGCAGCAGGGAAACGCACGAGGCGCTGGTGGCGGCGTTTGACGGGCGCATCGTCGTGCACGAAGTGGACGGGCAGTTTGCCGTGCTGCCGAAACAGGCGCGGTGAGGGGGGGCGTTTGCTGGCGGTTTTTCAGCGAATCAGATAGCCGCCATCCGGATAAATGGCCTGGCCAATCACTGTTTGTTTATGGCGTCTATTTTCCGGTCAGGCGATTGTGCGCTTCGGGATAACGCGCGCCGGAAACGGGCGTTCCATTGACGCTGCTGGCGCAGCGCCGCAATATCGCCGCCATGTGCGCGGGTGGATTGAATATGCCGCCCCCGCGCGGATACCCAGAGCGTGCTCAAGCTGCCCGGCTGCTGGGTTAGAAGGACACCAGCAATTTCTGCCGCGATTTTCGCAACCGCGATGGTGCCGCGCCACGGAAATATCTGCGACGCACGCCGGCGGCATGATGCCTGGCCGGCACGCATCTCAATGGCGATATGCTCAATAAAAAATATCCGCTTCTTTTCTTTCGCTATACAGCTTCCAGAACTCCTGGGCAATCAGTGCAGGGTCAAAACGTTCATCGCCTGGTGTGGGAGCCTGACTCAGGCGCACGCTGCCGACAAAAATACCCATTGGTGTCAGCGCCTGGCGCAACACTGCGGTCATGGCGCCCAGTGCTGCCTTGCCGATATAGTGCGAGGCCGGGCGGATGATTTTTGCCAGGCGTCCACCAGTGAAAAGGATGGCGCCCTTTTTTTTCCCAAACTCTGGCAATGCCACCAGGCCGGCGCAATGCCAGGCGCTGGCAACGTCTACCTGATAGCGTTGCAGCAAATCGTCACTGGAAATGGGGCGGCCATGATCCCGCACAGTGTAGCCAACGTTATAGACAACGGCATCGGGCAAGCCGAGTTGGTGCATGATTTCTGAAAATGCCTGCGTAAGCGTGCCGGGATGCAGTGCATCAACAGTTTTTGTATATACTTCATGGCCAGCGGCGATAAACTCGCGCGCATAGTTGTTCAGCCGTTCCTGGCTGCGCGACATGAGCACCACGATAAAGTCGTGCTTGGCAAACTCACGGGCGATGGCATTGCCCAAACCTGGGCCGGCGCCGACCAGAATCATTGTTTTTCTCATCGAGACATCCTTTCCCTGCTGCCCAAGTGCAGGAGGGCAGCGGGTGTTATGGTGAAAACGGCGCGCATTTTATCACAGTTTTTGTGCGCTGCGACATGGCGCCTTAATACCCCTGTGTATCTAAGGTTATTGCCCGCAATAACAGGCGGCATTCAGTTGATACCATGCCATGAAGCCGCTGACGATGCGGCCCCTCATACATCGTTTTCCAGCGCACGGATGGGGCGCGCGGGCACACCGCCGGCGAGGGTGTTATCGGGTATGTCTTTTGAAACAACTGCCGCTTTCCTTACTAACATGATTGAAACCACTTAGGAAGCTCCTGAGAATATCGGTACTGCGATGAAAACAATTATCGCAAGATTT
>ONTY01000258.1 GCA_900320815.1 uncultured Pseudomonadota bacterium | reverse complement strand
TGTGCGATGCCTATGCAATAATGGGCTCTGGCACCGTCAGATCTGGAAACTCGCGGAAAGCACAAAAATTACCTCCGTCTGTGCTCCGCACGGCGGGAGTGGGGAAAAAATATCCTCTCCCCTTCGCGATAGCAGGGGAGGAGGGTCAGGATGGAGGTGCTGCGCTGTGCGGTAGCATTGCCATTCAAAATTGATACCCCTCTCATTAACCATTGCTTGCCGGCATATATCAATGGCTTCCCTTTGTATACCCAAATATTTTGACTTTGTTGACCCAGCGTTGACTTGAAAACAATGACCTGTAGGAGCGAGCCTTGCGCTCGCCCTGCTGCGCGTGCCGCAACTAAAGCACGAACGCCCACAAGGGGCGCCCCTACTGGGCGAAAGAAAAGGCGGGAGCAGCAGAGTATTTTTCACATCCGCTGGCTTGCAACAAATGTTGAAGTGATTCCCTCATCAGACTGCGCTGGTGTGCGCCATAAAAAAAGCCCGCCGAGGGGCGGGTTTTTTATACTGGTGTGGCGGCAGGCTTATTTGCCGCTTTCGTCCAGTTGTTTAAGAATGGCGTAGATTTCTTCTTTCAGGCGAAGTTTTTCGCGTTTCAATTCGCCGATTTCGGCATGGCGTGCGCCGGCATTCATGGATTCCATATTGGTGATTTGTTCGTCGAGCGCATTATGCTTTTCAAAGAGGTTCAAAAACCGGGTATTGGTGCCTTCGGCTTTCAGGCGGGTAATGAGTTCGCGGTATTCGGGGAACAAGGCGTGTGTCCTTTCTTGTTTGAAGTGGTTGCAAGGGCGGGGGTGATGATAGCCCGTCAAGCGGCGGCGGCGGCAGGCACGGCGTCGCGGCGCACGCAGTCGGCGTAAAAGCGCGCAGGGCCGCCGTCTTCGTCCTTTTCTTCGACTAGGCCGTGGATGTCGGTTTCAAAGCCGGGGCATTGGCGCGCAAACTCGCGCGCAAACTTCAGGTAGTCAACTATTTCGCGGTTGAATACTTCGCCCGGAATGAGCAGCGGGATGCCGGGCGGATACGGTGTGACAAGGTTCACTGTGACGCGCCCGAGCAGCTCGTCAATGGGTACGCGCTCGGTCTGGCGGCGCGCGATGCAGGCGTAGGCGGCGGCGGGTGTCATGGCGGGGGTGAGTTCGCTCAGGTACATCTCGGTGGTCAGGCGCGCGATGTCGCTGGCAGCGTAGAGCTGATGCACGCGCTGGCACAGGTCGCGCAGCCCCATGTGTTCGTAGCGGCGGTGCTGGGCGCTGAACTCGGGCATGACGCGCCACAAGCCGTGGTTGCGATCGTAGTCGTCTTTGAATTGCTGCAAAGCAGCAACAAGAGTGTTCCAGCGGCCTTTGGTGATGCCGATGGTGAACATAATGAAAAAGCTGTAGAGGCCGGTTTTCTCCACCACAATGCCGTGCTCGGCCAGATACTTGCTGACGATGCTCGCCGGAATGCCGTGCGGGGCAAATTGCCCGTCCAGATCAAGCCCCGGGGTGACGATGGTCGCTTTAATGGGGTCGAGCATATTGAAGCCGGGCGCCAGTTCGCCAAAGCCGTGCCAGCTTTTGCCGCCGGGTGTGGTGGCGCCAATAATCCAGTCTTCGGCGCGGCCAATACCTTCGCCTTCGGCGGCGATTTTCTCCGGCCCCCAGACTTTGAACCACCAGTCGCCGGGGCCAAAATCAGCTTCTACTTTGCGCATGGCGCGGCGAAAATCCATCGCTTCGCGCAGGCTCTCGTCCACCATTGCGGTGCCGCCGGGGGGTTCCATCATGGCGGCGGCAACGTCACAGCTGGCAATAATGCTGTATTGCGGGCTGGTGGAGGTGTGCATCAAATATGCTTCGTTGAACAGGTGGCGGTCAAGTTTGACAGTTTGCGAGTCTTGCACCAGCACTTGACTCGCTTGACTGATGCCGGCGAGCAGTTTGTGAATGGATTGTGTGGAATAGACGACGGAGCGGCGCGGGCGCGGGCGCTTTTTGCCCATCGCATGATAGGTGCCGTAAAAGGGGTGGAATGCAGCGTGCGGCAGCCAAGCTTCATCAAAATGCAGATTGTCAATATAACCGTCAAGCAGCCCTTTGATGGTTTCAGTGTTGTAGAGCACGCCATCGTAGGTGGATTGCGTGAGCGACATGATGCGCGGGCGCACGGCGTCGGCATCGACGCCACGCAGCAGGGGGTTGGCGCGAATTTTTTCGCGGATGGCGTCAGGCTCAAACTCGCTGCGCGCAATGGGGCCAATAATGCCGTAGTGGTTGCGTGTGGGGCGCAGAAACACCGGAATGGCGCCCGTCATAATGATGGCGTGCAGGTTGCTTTTGTGGCAGTTGCGATCCATCACGACAATATCGCCAGGTGCTACCGTGTGGTGCCAGACGATTTTGTTGCTGGTGGAGGTGCCGTTGGTGATGAAAAAACAGTGGTCGGCGTTGAAAATGCGCGCCGCGTTGCGCTCGCTCTCACCGATGGCGCCGTTGTGGTCAAGGAGCTGACCCAATTCTTCCACAGCGTTGCACACGTCAGCGCGCAGCATATTTTCGCCATAAAACTGGTGGTACATTTGCCCGACGGGGCTTTTCAAAAATGCCACACCGCCAGAGTGCCCAGGACAGTGCCAGGAGTAGGAGCCGTCTTCGGCATAGTCCAGCAATGCTTTGAAGAAAGGTGGCTGGATACTTTCCAGATAGTTTTTTGCCTCGCGAATAATATGGCGCGCAACAGGTGTGGGGTGACGGCGAGAAGTTGGCCTCCATCCCGCAGGAGGGTGGTTCCATATGGAATCTCGACCTAACAAAGGAGTACATTGAGTTTCGCATTCCAAGCACATATTTGGAGAAAATCATCATCAATGGAGAGGATGAAGGCGCTGGCGCGACTTTGCTGCTGGGCAAATTGCGCCAGGTCGCCATAACTGGTGGTGCCCAAAACTTCAAAACCTTCTTCTTGAATAGCGTCGGCAAGGGCGCGAATGCCCAGCCCTGAGCTGTTTTCGGCGTGGTAGTCCTCGTCAATGATGACGATGGGAAAGCGGAATTTCATGGCGGCTGCCCTTCCAGTGGGGGAACGCAAAGGCGCGAGAGTGTACGGAATGGCGAGCCGCATGCCACCGCGCCACAATAGGCGCCCTGTGGCAGTTTTCTGGAAGGAATCGGAGCGATGACTGAGGCGGGAATGTGGTGGATTGCCTGCGGCGCGCTGGTGGCTGTGGAACTATTGACGCTGACGCTGTATTTGCTGATGCTGGCGCTGGGTGCGGCGGCGGGTGCACTGGCGGCACATCTGGGCGCGCCGCTGGCGGCGCAACTGGCAGCGGCGGCGGTGACAGGCGCGCTGGCGCTGGCAGGGGCGTATGTGTGGCGCCAGCAGCGCCGCAGCGCCGATGTGCCTGCAGGCGCTGACCCCAATGTGAATATGGATGTGGGCGGCATCGTCCAAGTGCAGGCTTGGCGCGCCGATGGCAGCGCCAGTGTGCGCTATCGCGGCGCACAGTGGACAGCACAGCGCCGCGAGGGCGCACCGCAGCAAACGGGCGCGCACCGCGTGGTGGAAGTCGTTGGCAGCCGGCTGCTGGTGGAGCCGTTGTAATATTCCTCATACTCCATTTCCTTGAACTCGGCACAAAGGTATTGATATGTCAAATACTCTCATTTTTTTCATCGTCTTGCTGGCGCTGGTGGTTTTTGTGGCGCGCATGACCATAAAAATCGTACCACAACAAAACGCCTGGATTGTGGAGCGACTGGGAAAATATCACGGCACGCTCTCGCCCGGGTTCAATATCATTATTCCATTTTTTGACCGTGTCGCCTACAAGCACAGTCTGAAAGAAATCCCTCTGGATGTACCCAGCCAGGTGTGCATCACGCGCGATAACACGCAACTGCAAGTGGACGGCATCCTGTATTTCCAGGTCACTGACCCCATGCGCGCCAGCTATGGCTCGAGCAATTATGTAATGGCGATTTCGCAGTTGGCACAAACCACGCTGCGCAGCGTCATCGGACGGCTGGAACTGGATAAAACATTCGAAGAGCGCAATATGATTAATGAGCAAGTCGTCGACGCCATTGACGAAGCGGCGCTCAACTGGGGCGTAAAAGTGCTGCGTTATGAAATCAAGGATTTGACACCGCCCACCGAAATTCTGCGCGCCATGCAGGCGCAGATTACCGCCGAGCGTGAAAAGCGCGCCGTGATTGCCACCTCCGAAGGCAAGCGGCAGGAAGAAATCAATCTGGCCGAGGGCGAAAAACAGGCCGCTATTGCCAAGTCCGAGGGTGAAAAACAGGCGCAAATCAATAACGCACAAGGACAGGCTGCTGCTATTTTGGAAGTGGCACAGGCCACAGCACAGGCGCTCACGCAAGTGGCCGAGGCCATCCGCCAGCCCGGCGGCGAGCAGGCGGTGCAGCTCAAAGTGGCGGAAAGAGCGGTGGACGCCTACAGCCAACTGGCCGCGCAGTCCAAGACCACGCTGGTGGTGCCGAGCAACATGACGGAAGTCGCCACGCTCATCAGCTCCGCAATGGCCATGGTGCGCAGCAGCACGCAGCCACCCCAGCGCAGCGTGTGAAAATTGCCTGCAGCAGGAAAGCGAATCTGCTATAATTGCCTGCTTGCCACGCGGAGAGATGGATGAGTGGTTTAAGTCGCACGCCTGGAAAGCGTGTGTGGGTTAATAGCCCACCGCGGGTTCGAATCCCGCTCTCTCCGCCAGTTGTTTTCTCATATTTCCCGCTTGCCTTTCTGGCAGCGGTTTTTTTATGTAGGGGGCAAAGCTCTCCTATTAATAAAAAATCAGTCTCGGAAAGCCATGGAGCACCCAGTGCTGCCAGTCATGTGGGTACGCAGCCTGCTCAACGCCCTCAATCACTGGACAGGTGCTGCCGTAGAGCGCCGCGCGGAATTGCCTGCGCCAAGGTTCTGGAATATCAGCCAAGTCAATATATTTAAACCCGCCGTCCTCGCGCACGGGCACGGCAGCGAGTAATTCTTCGGGTGTTTGGGCGAGCGTCATTGCAGTCCCATACGCTGGCGCAATTCATCGGCGCCAATATGCGCGCGAAACGCATTG
>ONTY01000259.1 GCA_900320815.1 uncultured Pseudomonadota bacterium | reverse complement strand
CCGCTGTTTCTGGACGTGGCGGGTGTGGCTCTGACGCCGGCAGATGAGCGGCGCCTGCGGCAGCCGCTGGTGGGCGGCGTCATCTTGTTTGCGCGCAACTGGGAAAGCCGCGCGCAGCTTGGCGAGTTGTGCGCGGAGATTCGCCGGCTGCGCGGCGACGTGTTGATTGCCGTGGACCAGGAAGGTGGGCGTGTGCAGCGGCTGCGTGGCGACGGCTTGACCCGGCTGCCGCCGCAGCGCGTGCTGGGCAGGCTGTGGGAGCGCGAGGGCGCGGCGGCGGCGTGCGCGGCGGCGCGCGCTTTTGGCTTTGTGATGGCCGCTGAGTTGCGCGCGTGCGGAGTGGATTTTTCTTTTGCGCCGGTGCTGGACCTGGACTGGGCAGTGAGCGAAGTTATTGGCGACCGTGCGCTGGCGGCTGATGCCGCGCAGGTGGCGGTGCTGGGCGGCTGCGTGGCGCACGGCATGCTGCTGGCGGGAATGCGCGCGTGCGGCAAGCACTTCCCCGGGCACGGCGGGGTGCAGGCTGATTCGCACACCGGCGAGCCGCGCGACGCGCGCACTCTGGATGCATTGCTGGCCGCCGATGCGGCGCCGTTTGGCTGGCTGGGCGGGGCGCTGGCGGCGGTGATGCCGGCGCATGTGGTGTATGAAGCTGTGGATGCGCGCCCGGCGGGCTTTTCTGCGCGCTGGCTGCGTGCGGTGCTGCGCGGGCAGCTGGGCTTTGCCGGCACCATCATCAGCGACGACCTGAGCATGGAAGCGGCGCGCCATCTGGAAGGCAGCATTCTCTCGCCCAGCGAGGCAGTGCTGGAAGCACTGGCGGCAGGCTGCGACATGGCGCTGCTGTGCAACCAGTCGCTGCCGGACAAGGGCGAGGTGCTCGACGTTGTGCTGCACGAGCTGGGCGCAGCGCGCGCCACTGGACGCTGGCAGCCGCGCCCTGGCAGCGAAATACGGCGGCTGGCGCTGCGCCCGTTGGGCGAGGCTTGGGGGTGGGGGGCGCTGCCGACGCTGCCTGACTACCGCCGCGCACGGGCGGCGGTAGAGGGGCTGGAGGCGCGGCTGGGCGAATAAAGAAAAAAGAGGAGCGTGGCAGGGCGGGCCGGTTTTGTATGCGCGGCCCGCCGCCGGCTTGATGGTTACCAGCGCATGGCCGCTTCGGCCTTCGCGCCGTCTTGCGGCAGGCCGATGAGGGGGCGGCCAGTGTCCAGCGCGGCAAGTGCCTGCATTTCAGCCGCGCTCAATTGAAAATCAAAAATGGCGATGTTTTCGCGCATACGCGCGGCGTGCGTGGTTTTTGGAATAATGGAAATGCCGCGTTGCACAAGATAACGCAGCGCAATTTGCGCCGGGGTTTTGCCGTGTGCGGCAGCGGCGGCTTTGACGGCGGGGGTGTCAAACATTTCCTTGGCGCGTCCGCTGCCAAGCGGTGAATATGCCTGGTGTGCGATGCCCTTGCGCGCCATCACAGCCGCCAGTTCTTTTTGCTGCGCGAGCAGGTGCGTTTCAATTTGGTTGACGGCGGGCGCCACCTCGTTGAACTCCATGAGGTCCACGAGTTGGCTGGGCGCGTAGTTGGACACGCCAATGGCGCGCGCCTTGCCTTCTTTGAGCAGCTTCTCTTGCACGCGCCAGGCGGCGTAGGTGTTGCCAAAGGGCCAGTGCAGCAGCAGCAAATCCACATAATCGGTGCCGAGTTTGCGCAGCGATTCGTGTGCAGATGCCAGCGCCTTGTCGGCTTCAAAATGGCGGAACCAGATTTTGGTGGTCACAAAAAGCTGCTCACGTGGCACGCCGCAGGTGCGCAGGGCGGCGCCCACTTGCTCTTCATTGCCATACACCTGCGCGGTGTCAATCAGGCGGTAGCCGGCGGCAATGGCGTCTTTGACGCAGCGCGTGCATTCATCGCCTGTGATTTGCCAGGTGCCAAAGCCCACAAGAGGCATCTGGATGCCGCCGGCAAGGGTGGCGGTGGTGGTGGCGTTTTGAGTCATGGTGCGTGTCTCCAGGTTATTTTGGGAAAAAGCGCGGGGGCTGGAAAAGAGAGCGCCGCCAGCGGCAAGGGCAGCGGCAAATTGACGACGGTTGAGGGACATGGATGGGAGTTGTTGAACTGACCGAAGAGTTGCTTGGGTACCATATGCTTGCCGGCAAAAGACGCGGGCATCATGTGATTGAATGGTGGAGTATGTGGAGGCTCCGGTTCAGCTTTTGAAGCATTTGCTGGCTTTGGCGGCAAATACTGTCTCGTCGCTTTGAAAATAGGGCGCGGGGGCGAAAAAGAGCACCCAGGCAAGCACGATGGTGGGGAAGGTGCTGCGACAGGCGTTGTATTGGCGGGCGCGGTTGTTGTAGCCCTCCTGGCGGTGGCGGAGGTCGTGTTCTGCTGCGTCCAGCTGGCGCATGAGTTGCTGGTGGCTGGCGCTGGTGTGCAGCTCTGGCACAGCTTGCAACAGGGCGCGCAGTTGCACGATATTGCCCTGGCGCAGTGCAGCGCGCATGTTGTGCAAATGTTCGCTGCTCGCGTGGGGCGCGGCGTCGCTCAACAGCTGGGCGGTAATTTGTTCGCGCGTATTCAGGCAGGCGCGCAAATTGGCGTAGCTTTCGCCAGCTTCTTGCCGCAGGGTTTGCAGGCGGTTATAAATGTCAATGATATTGATGGGCATGGTGCTGCAAGGTATTTTTTATGGCAGCGTCTGGCCGGTGAGCATTTCATACGCCTGCCGGTAGCGCGCGGCGGTGTTGGCGATGACGTCGGGCGGCAGCGTGGGGGCGGGGGGCTGTTTGGTCCAGGGCTGGCCGCCGATGCGCACATTTTCCAGCCAATCGCGCAGATATTGTTTGTCAAAACTGGGCGGGCTGAT
>ONTY01000261.1:2857-3466 GCA_900320815.1 uncultured Pseudomonadota bacterium | reverse complement strand
ACGCGGATGGCAAGGCGCTTGCCTTCCAGCAGCGCCTTCACGTCGTCTGGCAGGTGCTGCGCCAGCGTCATATTGATGGCAACGGTCAGCAGCGCCGAGCCGGGAAACGAGGGCAGCAGTGAGAGCGCCGCACCCACGGGCGCGGGCAGGGGACGGGATTCGGGGAGGGTGTTCATGCGTGGTTGGTGTGTGGGAGAAAAAGGCGCGGATTATCGTGGCTTTATGCGGCGTTCCGTGCCCAACGTAGGGGCAGACACAGGAGCCTGCCCCTACGCGCGGTTTTTTTCCCGCGCCACGGAAAGCCCGGCAAAGCTCTGCGCCACAGGCATGATTTCAATGCGGTTGATATTGACGTGCGCAGGCTGCTGGGCAATCCAGAGTACGGTGCGTGCAATATCGTCCGGAGTGACCGCCTGCACGCCTTCATAGACGGCATCGGCGCGTTTTTCGTCGCCGTGAAAGCGTACGGCAGAAAACTCGGTGCCAGAGCACAGCCCGGGTTCTATCACGCTTACGCGGATAGGTGTGCCCGCCAGGTCGGCGCGCAGGTTCAGGCTAAATTGCTCCACAAAGGCTTTGGTGGCGCCATAGACATTGCCACCAAAATAT
>ONTY01000261.1:0-2840 GCA_900320815.1 uncultured Pseudomonadota bacterium | reverse complement strand
GCAATGGAGCCAATATTGATAATCGTGCCGCTGCCGCGATGCAGCATTTTTGGCAGCAGCGTGTGCGTCATATACAGCAGGCCGTTGATATTGGTGGCAACCATGCGCTCCCAGTCATCCAGGCTGGCAGCGTCAGCCCTTTCCAGACCAAGAGCGAGGCCGGCATTATTGACAAGTACTTCGATGTTTTTCCAATCTGCGGGCAGACTGCCAACAGCAGCGGCAACAGCCGCTTTATCAGAAACATCCAGCGGCAGCGGCAAAAATGCTGCGTCAATTTCATCGCGCAACGTTTGCAGTTTGTCTGCTCGCCGCGCAGCACCAATCACGCGCCAGCCTGCGCCCGCAAACACGCGGCAAATGGCGGCACCAAAACCAGCGCTGGCGCCGGTGACGAGGGCGATGGGGGTGTTGTGCTGATGCTTCATAAAAAATCCTTGCTTCTGTTGTGCTGTTTTGGCAAATATGCGACCAAGCGTGGGGAGTGCCCAAATGCAGTGTGTGGCTACTCCGTTTGCGCCGCTAAATTGAGGACTTCGCGCACGTCAAGCCCAAGGGCGCGGGCCGCTGCTTCTGGTGTGGCCGCGCCGGAGGCCACCAGTTTGCGGACAGTGTCGCGCAGCCCCTCTGCACGCCCCTCTGCACGCCCTTCTGCGTAAAACTCGGCACGCAGCTCATCGCGCAATTCATTTTCAAACTCCTTGAGGTGGCGTTCCAGCACTTCGCTCAAGGTGTGTTTCCTTTCCCCGAATTTCAGGGATTGTGACCAATGCGCCCATTCCTGGATGCGCATTTTTTTATACATAGCGATGCCGCCCATTGACGCGCCAGCGCGTCAAATTCCGCATTGCCGTACGCAGACCGTGCCGCCAGTTGTTGTGGCACGCCTGCTTGCAGCAGGTTTACAAGCAGTTTGCGCTCACCATATGGGCGCTCGCCGGGTTGGGCGGGCAGGAAGTCGGCCAGGAGTGCGGCGACTCGATGAGGGTTGCTCAATATTTCAGAACCAATTTTGCGCTTGACGTTGAGCAGCGCGGCAACAGTGTCTTCATCCATGTTTCAAGACTGGGATGCAAAAAAGAGCCTACGCGCCCGCCTGCACCAATTCCATGCCTGGTCTGCCGTGCCAGTAGCCATTGCACGGGGCGGCGGGCAGATATTGGCGCAGCGCATCCAGCGCGCCGGCGGGGGCGCTGCCGGCATTTACTGCGGCGGAAAAAGCGGTGAGGACTTTATCGGTATGTTGCGATTGGGGAGAAATGCGCAGCACGTCTACGCCCAGTTTTTGCAGCGCGGGAATATCGCCAAGCAGGGTGTAGACGCGCGCCGATTGCGTCTGGATGCCGTTGATATTCAAAAAGCCTTCGCCTTCGCGCGTGCTCAGCAGCAGGCCGTCGGCGTGTTCAATGCAGCGGAACTGGCAGTCGTCCTTGGGCAGGTTGTAATGCCGCGCCGTGAAACAACGCGCAGAAAATGCCAGCGGCAGCCGCCCGTGGGCAAACACTTCCACCTGCAGCCCTGCGGGTTTGGCGCGCAGCACGCCTTGCAGGTTTTTCGCGGTCAATTCCAGCGGAATGCACCAGCGCGTGGCGCCGAGTTCGGCAATCCATTCCAGCGCGTCGGCGTTGAACAGGTTCAGGTGCGGGCCGGCAATAAAGGGGAGTTTTTGCGCGCTCATGGCGTGCGCGGCGCCCATGTCGCCGGCTTCAACGGGATATTCACCATTGCGCGCGATTTTGAGCATGTGCGTCACGTCGCTGCCAGATTCCAGCAGCACCATGGTGGAGAGAATGGGTTGTTTGCCGGCATTGCGCAGCATTTTGGCAATATCCAGCCAATCATTCAACTGCATTTCATGGCGGCGTGAACAGACGGCTTCGCCAAGGTAGACAATATCCACCGGCCAGGCGGCAGCGGCCTGGTAAAAGTCAAATACCTGCTGGCGCGGCCAGTAGTAGAGCAGAGGGCCGAGGGCGAGTTGCATAAATCGTGGGTTTCTTGAAAAAAGCGGTTTATTTCCAGGAGCGGTAATAGGCGCCAAGGGTGTGTTGCTGGCCTTCGGAGAGCTGGTCCAGCGCGGCAATCCACGCCGTTTTGGGCTGGAACAGGTGCCCCTGCGCCATGCAGCTGTCAATGGCTTCGCGCCACACGCGCGTGACCTGCGCGGAATACGCCGGGCTGCGCGGATTCCTGATCACCCGGGACGCCCACGGCCTGTACAGGAAATTCGGCTATGAAACCGCCTGCTGGAAAAACGAATATGAGTTTGAACCTTCGGTATTGAAGGAGTACCGTTTTGACGGCACGGCGGAATTGTGGAAACCGGATGATCCGGTAAGCGAGTATACGATGCTCTATAACCGCTTCGCGGAAAGCTTTAACCTGGCAGTACACCGTGACGACCCTCGGATGCTGGAGGAGCATCTGAAAGGAGCCGCAGATTTCAGCTTATTCGATCCAGAGGATCCGATCTTCGATGCAGCATCCGGAACACAGCAGCTCATCAGAGGATTCGGAAGAATGCGAAACACCCTGCTTCAGTAAAGGCAGGCTGCAGCTTACAGCAGAAAGACGCCTGAGCGGCATAGTTGCCAGTCGATCATCGCGAGAGACAGGGTCAAGGGCGGCGAAGCCGTGTATTTACCCTTGACGCTGGCGGAGCGATGATTACAATACATGCCCTCCGATCAGGCGTTACGAGCTCAGGATTCATCATAACCTCAATACTATTGCGGAGTTTGTCAAGCAAAAACTCCACAACAACTTGACACTGCCACCGGAGGGATGCCGATTGACGTTTCTTTCCTCTTATGTTAAATATAGGGATAGACTAACATTGG
>ONTY01000288.1 GCA_900320815.1 uncultured Pseudomonadota bacterium | reverse complement strand
CGAAAAACGTACGCCGCCTCACGCACCTTCTGATTGCAACTGGATTTCCAGTGATTTTTTGATACACTCGATGAAATCAAGATAGTTGTCAGCAATTTTGTACACCAGCAAAAAAGCCTCACTTCGTGAAGCGTCAACGTTATAGATTGCGCCAAAATTCTCGCTGGAAGCATTCAAATAGATGAACACAGATTCACTCTCTGAATTCCCGATATGTACAAAAAGCTCATCGGAAAGAATGCCTTCCACGCAGCCGATGTATGCCACAACACTCTCAATTGCATCACCATCGGCTTTTGATTCTTCGTATTCCTCAATCACTTCGCAATACTCGATTCTTGGATTCCATATCTCATCTGGAACGCCCCATTGATTCAGCGGGAAAATTCCGTTGACACGAAAATTGTCTTCAAGGAAGCTGGCCGACTCATGTCCAATAACACCAGCTGCCTTTTCCTGAAAGAAACGAAACTGTTCACCCATGAAATAGGGCGCGCTGTCAGTGATACCAGAAAACTCCTTGCACACTTCCTTAACCTCAGCGGGGAGCGCAATGCCAAGGCGTTTTTCGACTGCAGCAATTTCTTCATCGGTAGCTGCTGGCGCATGCCACTTCGGAATAACGCCGTACGGCGGATTAACTCTGGAATACAAAACATCCAGTTCTTCTTTGATTCTAACAATAGCTATTCTTTCCACTTCTATCACCTTTTCCCGACCTTTCTTTTCCCACCAGAACCAGTTGCACCATCTGCCGTGATGTAAAAAGTTTTGACAGTCGGAATAGCCAGATTGAGAAATGGTCTACCCGCCACGTTGCTGAGTGCACGCCTATAAAACGTTGACAGCTTGCGCCCTTGAGCGCGGTTATCGCCCGACGGCACTGCTTTCAATGACACACCTCCCGCCAGATACATTCCTTTCCCTCCATTCACGGTAGAAGCAAACGGATATTCATCACAGTCATGCGTCAGTGTATTGTAGGGCGCACACGCCTCTTTCCTAATTGTGTAAGGCACGTCATGCCTGATATTTTTCCATTATACAACAAGACAAAAGATAATGGCATTGGAACAGTGTCGTGAGTAGAACCACTGTCCATTAAAGCATCCCAAATATGCCTTGATGTTTCAGGGTGATCTATGCCATTCACCATGACAGGTATTCCTCTAATAAAGCATTTCTTGGAAAAGCGACACTGCCCGGCAAGTGTGGTAAGCACAGCTGCCATACCGCGTTACCAAAAATAGGCTTCACATCTTTCCCGCTCAATGAATTTTTAAATTCCTCTGCGAGAGCTTCTACTGCTCCACCAAACAAGTTTTTTGTAATAGCGTTAGAGGCTATTGCGCAAACCGCAACGCACGATGTGGCTGCAGTGGCAGTGCGGACACTGCTGGGGCTGGTGGTGCGCCAGCGCCTTGACCACAGGTGGTGCGCTTGGCTGCGCGCTGCCCATGAGCTGCGCGAAGCGTTCGCGCTGCAAAGGCGTAAGCGCAGGCAGTGCGTCAGCTACCCGTTGCATCAACTCCTTGAACTCCTTGAGTCTCATCGCTGCCCTCCATGAAAACAGGAGGCAAAATACCACCATTTCTATACTTTACGGCTATAGCGCCAACCACTACGCACCTGCCTGTTCCAGCAGCGCGGCGATGGCTTCGCGGTTTTTGCCCCGCTCTGGCGACAGCGCGCCGGCGGTGCTGGCACCAGCTTCCAAGAGCAGGCGCACGGCTTCAATGTGCCCGCTTTGCGCAGCGCCCATCACCGCCGTTTGCCCTTTGACATTGGCGGCATTGACGTTGGCGCCAGCTTCCAGAAGCAAACGCACAGCCTCAATGTGCCCGTTGCGCGCGGCGGCCATAAGCGGCGTTTGCCCGTTCACATTGGCAACGTTCACGTTCGCGCCCGCCTGCAACAACAGATGCACAGCGCCAGTGTGTTTGCCGTTTCTGCCGTGGGCGGCAGTCATCAGCGGCGTCCAGCCGCGTTTGTCGGCAGCGTTCGGGTTGGCGCCTGCTTCCAGCAACATTTGCACAACGTCGGTCATGCCGCCGTTCGCGGCAGCCATCAGCGGCGTGGTGTTCCAATGACCACCGGCGGCGTTGGGGTCAGCGCCGGCGTCCAGCAGCAGGCGGGTGATTTCAAGACTTTCATTCCCCCACTGCGCTTGCAGCAGCGCCGTCCAGCCATTGCTGTCAGCACGGTTAACGTTGGTCTCCTCGCCCAGTAACACGCGCACGGCTTCGGTAAGGCCATTCCATGCGGCGTAGCGCAGTGCTCGGGAGCGGATGCGTCCGGATGCAGCAGCGGCAAGCAAGCGGATGGCTTCAATGTTCTCGCTGTCGGCAATGGCTATTTCCAGCGCTGTGCCACCATATCCACAGGCGTTGGCGTCGGCACCGGCATCCAGCAACAGGCGGATGGCCTCGACGTTCCCGAAGCGGGCGGAAATCGAGAGCGCCGTGTGGCTGATTTCGTATGTGCTTCTTTCGCTGCGGTAGATGGTGGCTTCGGCGTTGGGGTTGGCGCCCG
>ONTY01000262.1 GCA_900320815.1 uncultured Pseudomonadota bacterium | reverse complement strand
TGTCCGATGGCGCCAAGGAGCATATTGCCGCCCATATCGGGTTTAAAAACCTGAATGGCGCCTTCTTCACCCAGTTGCGCCAGACCTTGCTGCAATTGCTTGGTGCGCAGTGGGTTTTGCAGCGCCACGCCCATGAACATTTCTGGCGCAAAAAATGGCAGACCAGTGTATTGAAGTTTGGCGCCGTCGGTAATGGTGTCGCCGAGCTGCACGCCGCCGTGGGTGGTGAAGCCGATAATGTCGCCGGCGTAGGCCTCCTCGACAGCTTCACGCCGCTGGCTGAGGAAACTCACGACGCTGGTGGGGCGTAGCTCTTTGCCAGTGCGCTGCACGTGTAGCTTCATGCCAGGGGCGTAGCGTCCGCTTGCCACGCGCACAAAGGCGATGCGGTCGCGGTGATGTGCGTCCATATTTGCCTGCACCTTGAAAACGACGCCGGAAAATGTGTTGCTTTCGGGCGAGATGGTTTCTTCTCGCTTTTCACCATTCACAACAAGCGTGCTGCGGCGCGGCTGCGGCGCGGGTGCCATGTCAATGAGGGCATCGAGCACTTCCAGAACACCAAAATTATTCACGCCAGAGCCGAAAAAGACGGGGGTTTGCCGCGCGGCGAGGAATTCAGCGTGATTCCATTCAGGCGAGGCGCCGCAAGCGAGTTCCATGCTCTCTGTCGCCGCTTCAAAGGCGCTGCCAAAACGCTGAACGAGGCGTTCATTTTCATCCAGCGGGATGGTTTCAAAATCCTGCGGGCGGCGCTCGCTGCCTGCGGCAAACACGGTCATGGCGTGTGTGCGTACATTAATAATACCGCCAAATATTTTGCCTTGCCCCACGGGCCAGGTCATGGGTACGCAGGGCATATGCAGTTCACGCTCCACTTCATCGAGCAATTCCAGCGGCTCGCGCACTTCGCGGTCCATTTTGTTGACGAAAGTGATAATGGGCGTATCACGCTGGCGACACACTTCAATCAGGCGACGCGTTTGGTCTTCCACGCCATTGGCAGCGTCAATGACCATGAGAGCGGAGTCCACGGCGGTGAGCACGCGGTAGGTGTCTTCGGAAAAATCGCGGTGTCCGGGGGTGTCTAGCAGATTCACGACGCAGTCGCGGTAGAGCATTTGCATGACGCTGGAAGCAACTGATATGCCACGCTGCTTTTCAATTTCCATCCAGTCGCTGGTGGCGTGGCGGCTGGCTTTACGCGCTTTCACGCTGCCGGCAATTTGAATGGCGCCGGAAAACAGCAAGAGCTTTTCTGTGAGCGTGGTTTTACCCGCGTCCGGGTGACTGATGATGGCAAAGGTGCGGCGGCGGCGGGTTTCGTGGGTGTGGCTCACGGTGGCAAAACTCTGGCGTGGAAAATAGAGGGCGGCGATTGTATGGGCACACATCCACGGGGTACGGCACATGGTCTATGGCATTGGTACTGATATTTGCGACATCCGGCGTATTGGCGCCAGCCTGGAGCGGCGCGGCGAGCGATTTGCGCAAAAAATTCTCGCCGCCGGCGAGCTGGCGACGTGGCAGCAGCGCAGCGCACGCTGGCCGCAGCGCGGGCTGCGCTTCCTTGCCACACGCTTTGCCGCCAAGGAAGCGTTCAGCAAGGCGATTGGCCTGGGGATGCACGAGCCGATGATGTGGCGGCGCTGCGAAGTCGTCACCCTGCCCGGCGGTGCCCCCGGCGTGCGGCTGCACGGCGCACTGGCAGCGTGGTTTGAGCAGCGGTGGCTGCGCGCACTGTTGTCGCTTAGCGATGAAGGCGATTACGCCGTAGCAATGTGCGTGGTGGAGTGCAGGTGTGCCTGCAATAGTGCGAAAAGCGTGGTATAGCTGCAGGCATGGCGCAGGGGGCGAGTCAGGTTGCCGCAGCGTTTTTCGGGATTTTTGCTGCGAGCGCAAAAACGATGCACAGCATTGAATCTTGACCTGCTTCATGGAGGCTTTGGCGCAAACCCCGTAGGCTTTATCCGTTCTACGTAGCCAAAAAGGATAGAGCACCTATGAGCAACGCACCTGGCGGCGGCTTCACCAAGGAGATGGCACGCAACATCTTCTACGGTGGGTCGCTTTTCTTTTTCCTGATTTTCGTGACACTGGTTTTCCAGTCTGAACGGCAGATTCCCCAGCGTTCCAATGCGCAAAACATTACCGAAGCAGTGGCGCGTGGTAAAGCGGTGTGGGAAAAAAATGACTGCATTGGCTGCCATACACTGCTGGGCGAAGGCGCATATTTCGCGCCGGAGCTGGGTAATGTGTACAAGCGCCGTGGCGGCGACTTTATCAAGGTCTGGATTACGCAAATGATGCCGTCCGGCACACCGGGGCGCCGTCAGATGCCGCGCTTTAATTTGAGCGAACAAGAGCAAAATGACCTTGTCGAGTTCCTCAAGTGGACCGGCGAAGTCAATACCGAAAACTGGCCGCCCAATATTGAAGGTTAAGCGCCGCGCAAGGAAACAAGCATCATGAGCACCAATTCCTTTATCAAGTACCAGTCGCAGGCGGTTGCCAAGCCGTATTTTATTGCTGCCCTCGGCCTGTTCGTCGGACAAATCCTGTTCGGCCTCATTATGGGCATTCAGTANNNNAGCGCGTATGGTGCACACTAACTTGCTGATTGTCTGGCTGTTGTTTGGCTTTATGGGGGCAGCCTATTACATGGTGCCCGAGGAGTCAGAAACAGAACTCTACAGCCCGAAACTCGCCCTGGTAATGTTCTGGATTTTCCTTGTGGCCGGTGCGCTCACCATTATGGGCTATCTGCTGGTGCCCTACGCCAGGCTGGCGCAATTTACAGGCAATGATTTGCTGGCCACAATGGGGCGTGAGTTCTTGGAGCAGCCGCTGCCGACCAAGGCAGGTATTGTCGTAGTGGCGCTGGCGATGCTGTTCAATCTTACCATGACGTACCTGAAAGGGCGCAAAACCACGATTAGTTCCGTGCTGCTGTGCGGACTGTGGGGGCTGGCGCTGCTGTTCCTGTTTTCCTTTTTCAATCCTGAAAACCTGGTACGCGACAAGATGTACTGGTGGTGGGTTGTTCACCTGTGGGTGGAAGGTGTGTGGGAGCTGATTATGGCTTCGCTGCTGGCTTTTGTGCTCATAAAAACCACGGGTGTGGATCGCGAAGTGGTGGATAAATGGATTTACGTCATTATCGCCTGTGCGCTGTTCTCCGGTATTTTGGGCACCGGCCACCACTATTACTTCATTGGCCTGCCCGGATACTGGAAGCTGGTGGGCAATGTGTTCTCTTCGCTTGAACCCATTCCGTTTTTCCTGATGGTGCTGTTCGCTTTTCGCATGGTGCAGCATCGCCGCCGCGAGCACGCCAACCAGGCAGCAGTGCTGTGGGCAATGGGGTGTGCCGTCATGGGCTTTCTCGGTGCAGGCGTGTGGGGCTTCTTGCACACCTTGAGCTTTGTAAACTATTACACGCATGGCACGCAGATTACCGCCGCGCACGGTCACTTGGCGTTCTATGGCGCCTATGCAATGGTGGTGATGGCCATCATCAGCTACGCCATGCCGCTGCTTCGTGGGCGTGCGGCCAACAGTCGCGCTTCGCAGCGCACGGAAATCTGGGGCTTTTGGGCGCAGAACATCGGCATGTGCCTGATGGTGCTGATGCTCACCGGCGGCGGCATCAAACAAGTGTGGCTGCAGCGCATCCCCAGCGAAGGTGCCACAGCGTTTATGAATGCCCAAGACGCGCTGCATTTCTTCTACTGGGCGCGCCTGGCCGGTGGTGTGCTGTTCCTGGCTGGTCTGTTGCTGTATTTGCTCAGCTTCATCATCGGCGGCGAACCTGCCAAAGAAGGCGAAGCGCCACGCCAGGGCGGTGCCATGCCCAGCCCAGCGCAACGCCGTCTGCAGCATGACTGATTGAACCGCGCATTGCGTTGAAAATCGCCGCTGCCGCTGCCCGCACCGGGTGGCGCAGCGGCGATGTTTTTTTGTTTTTTTGAATGAAGACTGCCATGAGCGAATCCAGCGCCGCCACACCGAATACTGCCAATATCCCGTTTTATGCCGAGCAGGGCAGCGAATGCCGCCTGTTTACGCACGCTTTTGAGCAGCGCCTACCTGTGCTGCTCAAAGGGCCGACGGGTTGCGGCAAAACCCGCTTTGTGGAGCACATGGCTGCGCGCTTGGGGCGCCCACTGATTACTGTGAGTTGTCACGACGATTTGAGCGCCGCTGACCTGGTTGGCCGCTACCTGATTGGCGACGGCAATACAGTGTGGGTGGATGGCCCGTTGGCGCGCGCCGTGCGCTGCGGCGCCATTTGCTATCTGGATGAAGTGGTGGAGGCGCGCAAAGACACCACTGTTGTGCTGCATCCACTGGCCGACGACCGTCGCGTGCTGCCTATAGAGCGCACGGGCGAGCATTTGCAGGCGCCGCCTGAGTTTATGCTGGTCATTTCGTATAACCCCGGCTATCAAAACCTGCTGAAAAACTTGAAGCCCAGCACGCGCCAGCGGTTTGTGGCGATGGTATTTGATTACCCTCGCCCCGAAATTGAACAACGCATTATTGAGGCAGAAGCGGGCGCCGACGCCGCCTTGAGCCAGCGCCTGGTGAAACTTGCCGCCGCACTGCGCCGCCTGACGGACCAGGATTTGGAAGAAACCGTAAGTACTCGCTTACTTGTTGTGGCTGCGCGCCTAATTGTTTCTGGCCTGCCGGAACTTGAAGCCTGTCGCGCCGCCATTGTGGATGCGCTGACCGATGATTATGAAACCTCGGCGGCGCTGGATGAAGTGGTGCAGGCGGTGATTGGTAATTGAGGGGCAGTAACGGGGAAGCAGGCTGTGCACCATGTGGCTGCTCAAAATTATCTGCTTCCTTCCAGCGGCGTTTCTTGCCTGTGTTTTCTGGCGAGTCGGGCGGGAAAATCCGACAACGCTCGCTTGGAAAACCCAAAAAAGACGCAAGTACAAGAGATGGATGCTGCAAGCCATAGAGCGCGAACTGCTGCCGCCCATACGCAGGCTTGGGTTTGAACGCTTTGCCTGGCCGCAGGAGGACATGGAGTGGGGCGCGTGCAAGCAGGCGCCTTTCGGCTATTTCCAGCGCCGCCGGGGAGAGATGCTGGATGTTCTAAATATCACACTTCCGAAAGATACTGGCGTGCCGGCGTTCAAAATTGAGGCAGGTACGGTGGCGGAGTATGGTTTCTGTCGCCTCCGGTTTGATAATTCGCCCGCGCGATATATCGCGGCCAGGAATGTGCGCTGGGCATGCTGGCTGGACGAGTATTATTTATTCCCGAAATACTATTTTTCCATTCCGTTCGGTCATATGCGTGAGCTTGCGCAACGGCACTACGATGATTTTGTGCAAAAACTCGCGCGCACGCTGCCCGCTGAAACCCAGGATGCTGGCCATCTCCGTGTAGCCGATGCCGCTGGAAAATGCTCCCACACACCCGTATGTGGTGGTGTGGCTGTCTGTCGCTGGTGTTTCTTGGCGGCTGAAGACGTATGAACGCGCCGTGCTGGATGCCGCAAAGCAGCTTTTGAATGCTCCCGACAAAGCGGCTTTTGCGGCACAAGTAAAGCGGTTTGACTATGCGTCACGGCATCATTATGGCGAGCTAGGCAGTATTTCGCTGCTTTCATTCAAAAATCGTGCGTGCTTGCCGAAAATTGCCAAGGCACCGGTTGATGAAGATAGCTGCATCGCCGCGTTTGAACTGGATGACGGACGGTGCAGTCTGAAAGCGGGCGTGTTCACGCATGAGGGCGTGTTGCACTCCATTGAGTTCACCGCTGACCCAAGGCGGCTTGATGCGGCTGCCCTGAAGCTGGCATCTGCTGAATGGCATGGCTCCATTACGCACGCCATTGATGCCGAGGAACACGGATGGATGAGCGAATGAAGCGCACACCGCTGGAACCAAAAGACTATAAAAAGTGGCTGGACGCCATAGATTTGGTGGCGTGCTGCGTGGCTTGGGTGGTGATGATTGCCATGCTTCTTGTTGTGATATGGCATACGCGGCATTATCATTATATCGCTTTTATAGCGGTTGTCCTTGCTACGGCTGGGCAGGTGCTGTGGATTGTCACACGGTTTGTGCTGGGCGGTGTGTGTGCCTGGGTTTTTGATACATTCTTTGCAAGAATGAGCTGGCCCACTTTTAGCAGTGAGGTCTATAAAGGGGCGGGTGAGGCAAAGCACTTTATCCACCTTGCGTTGCGAAGTGGAGGCGGTATACGCTTTCTGGCGCGGCGCGTGGCAGAGCTTGATATGCAGG
>ONTY01000263.1 GCA_900320815.1 uncultured Pseudomonadota bacterium | reverse complement strand
TACAGACAGCGGCGCTGTCGCGCAGCGCATTCCCGACACGCCGCTGCACCACAAAACCTTTCAGCCCATCGCACTCTCGCACCCCGTCTTCATCGGCCATTACTGGCGCAGCCCCCGCGCCGAACCCGCACCGCTGACTCCCCTGCTCGCCTGCGTGGACTACAGCGCCGGCGTCGGCGGCCCGCTTGCCTGCTACCGCTGGAATGCGGGCGATGCGCCGCCGCTGAATGCCTGCCGCTTTGTGCTGGCGCAGCCGTAGCGACCCACAATTGCACGGCGGCGCGGCACAATGCCCGCTTTCATGTATGCCGCCGCCCACCGCCGCCGCCTGGAACACGCCTCGCGCACCATCAGGAGCTGCAACCGCCCTCCCAGCGCGCGCATTTGAGCGCCGAAACCCTGCGCAAAGTCCAGGCCATGCGCCTGATTGACGACATTTTCATGCGGTTTGCCTTCAGCATGTGCCCGCAGAGCGTGCAAGTGGCACTACGCATCATCATGGACAAGCCAGATTTGATAGTCGTTGAAGTTCAAACCCAAAAAGACTTGCCCAGCATCCTTGCGCACTCGTTTTTTCTAGATATTCTCGCCAAAGATGCAAACAGCACGTACTACGACATTGAAATTCAGCGCAAAGACGACGACGCGCACCCGCGCCGCGCCACCACACACGCCAGCGCTACCGAAACCATGCTGCGGCAAAAAAATGAAAAAGCGCAACATGCGCGTGAACTCGTCGTCATTTTTATTACAGAACACGACGTACTCGGCGCCGGTCTGCCTATCTATCATATTGAGCGCACCATTATGGAAACCGGGCAGCAATTTGGCGACGGCGTACACATCATTTATGTCAACGACGAAATGGCCGGCCATTCCACACCACTGGAACGCCTGGTACACGATCTGCTGTGCACCAACGCCGATGACATGTTTTTCCCTGAACTGGCGCACGCCATGCGCCGTATCAAATCCACACCAGAAGGAGTGTATGAAATGGGCAGCTTGTCAGAAAAAATCCATCGCGAAGGCTTTGCTGCGGGTGAAGCCAAAGGACGCGCCGAAGGACGCGCCGAAGGCAAAGCCGAGGGCAAATTGTCTTTGGTGCGCAACATGCTGAAAAAAGGCGTCTTGCCACTAGACAAAATTGCTGAATATGGGAAATGAACCTGGAAGAAGTGCAAAAACTGGCTGCATTGGCGCACTGATTTTTATCCCGGTACACGCTCGCTCGTGGGCGGGCGCAAACATCAGCCGCCAGTACACAGCACAGAAAAAAGGCGCCCTTTTTAGGGGGCGCCTTTGAACTGGGGCGCGTCGCAAAGAGCGCGCTGTCAGCCTTTTTCTTTGCAATTGTTCGCGCCGTCTACGTCTGGGCGGCAGGTGCGCACGCGTCCGGCGCTGGCGACTTTGACGCGGCGGATGTAGCGCGCCTCGGTGCTGCCATCGCGCGTGACGTTGAGGGTCAGCGCGCCAATGCCGTTGTTGCTATCGCGGGGAAAGCCTGCGCCGTTGAACTTGACAAAGTTCTGGCTGCCTCGGTCGGCGGTGCATGCGATGGTGATGTAGTCGGGAATTTCGTCACCCGCTTGCACGGAGACGATGTCGTCGCCTGTGGTGTAGGTGTTACTCAGGTCGCGGTCAATATAAATAATCCAGCCGCGCCAGCCAGTGTCGCTGGTGCCATTTTCGGTACCGGGCGCCATGATGGCGGGCATTCCCTCTTTCATGGCTTCGGTGCGGGTGCGATAGACGCTGGAGACGAGCATATTGGCCGTATTTGTCAGCGCGGCGTTGCGCTGATACTCACGGAAGCTGGGGGCGGCGAGCACCATCATGGCGCCCAGCACGACCAGCACGGTCATCAATTCGATGAGTGTGAAGCCCAGGTGGCGGGGGAAAAAGCCGCGCGGGCTGGTGCGCGGCATAGCGTGCGTGTTCATGGCCAGCAGATGCGGAAATTGTCTTGTTTTGCAGGGCCAGTGCAATCCTTATTGCCCAGTGTGTCAATGCTGAGATTGCCGGCTTTGGCATCGGGCACATTGGCACTCGGTGTGGCAATGAGTTTGACGCACGAGGTCAATTCCTTGCCATCGCATTTCTGGGCAGAAAGGGTGTAGCTGGGATTTTTTGTATCGCTGCCCACCTGGATTTTGAATTTGGTCATGTCTGTTGAGTATTCGCCAAACTGCGTCATATAGCGTTCTTGCTGCTGGCGGAACTCAAGCAGGGCGGCGCGGGCTTCGCCCCGGCGCCCGCGCTGTGCATATTCCTGGTAGCTGGGATAGGCGATGGTGGCGAGCACGCCAATGACGGCGAGCACGGTCATCAGCTCAATCAGAGAAAAGCCCGTCGCACGGCGCGGCGCGTGGAGTGGTGTGATGTGTTGCATGGTTGTCCTCACATTCTTCTTCACTTGGAGAGTTCCTGGTAGTTGTCCACACGGCGCCAGCTCAGGCGCCCGAAGGGAACAACGATTTCTTCCACCTGCTCGGTCGCGGAGCCGTCGGCGCCAAACTGGCCGGTGTGAATGGGCGTGATACGCAGGCGGCGGCCTGTGCTGTCGGCACTTTTTCTTTCTCTGGTTGTGCCAAAGAAGATGAGCGGCTGCGCCAACATGCCTACGGTGGAGGCGCGCTGGAAGCCTTTGCCAGAAATCATGTCAAAGGTGTAGACCTTGCCGCCGCCGCCTTTGGAGCCGCACACACCGCTTTCCGTTGCCGCGCTGGGGGTCAGGCTGCTGAAGGTCAGGCGCGAGGTCAGGCTGATCCAGGTGGCATCCGAGACTTCGCGCTCGGCCTCGCCTTCAAAGT
>ONTY01000266.1 GCA_900320815.1 uncultured Pseudomonadota bacterium | reverse complement strand
GAGCGTGGCGCTGATGTAATTTGTTTCGCCACCGTCAATAATGCGCTTGAGGTCGTAGAGCATGTAGAGGCTGAAAATGGCAATGCACAGCGTGCTGATGACCATCATGCCGATGCCAGAACCCACAAAGAAGTTGACAATGGAGCCGACAAACACCACCAGCATGCCGACAAACAGCCATTTGCCCATACCCGACAAATCGCGCTTGACAACGCTCGCCAGCATCGCCATAACGCCAAACACGCCTGCGGTGCCGCCCATCGCCGTCATAATGAGCTGCGAACCATTGGCCAAGCCCAGAATGGCGCCAATCAGGCGCGAAAGCATCAACCCCATGAAAAAGGTGAACGCCAGCAATATGGGCACGCCGGCGGCGCTGTTTTTGTTTTTCTCGATGGCATACATGAAGCCAAAGGCGCCGCCCAGAAAAACCAGCAGCCCCAGACCGCCGCCCAGCATTTGTGTGACGCCCATTTTCACGCCCAGCCAGGCGCCCAGTACTGTGGGCAGCATGCTCAGCGCCAGCAGCCAGTAGGTGTTGCGCAGCACACGGTTGCGCTCGGCGGGCAGCGTCTGGCTGCCCCAGTCCAGGTTTTTGAGGTTGTATTCGGCCATGTGAGGTTTGCTCCTTGGTGAGTGGTTCAAAAGAAATGGGGACGGATTGTATGAATGGCACCCCAACTTGGGGCGCAGGGCGAAAACACAAGGGCTTTACAAAGTAAATGTTGTGTTGCCCGCGTATTATGTTGTGTTTCCGCTATGGAAAAAAGAGTTGCTAATAGCTTAGGCTTAGCTTCTCCGGGCGCAGCTCCTGCAAGATGGTGGTAGCGATTTCCTCAATGCTCTTGGTGGTGGTAGAGAGCCAGCGGATGCCGCTGCGGCGCATCATGGCTTCGGCCTCGGCCACTTCGGTGCGGCAGTTTTCCAGCGTAGCGTAGCGCGAGCCGGGGCGCCGCTCGCTGCGGATTTCTGCCAGGCGCTCAGGGTTGATGGTCAGCCCAAAGAGCTTGCGCTTGTGCTCCATGAGGGCGCGCGGCAATTGGCGGCGTTCAAAATCTTCTGGAATCAGCGGGTAATTGGCCGCTTTCACGCCATGCTGCATCGCCAGATACAGGCTGGTGGGGGTTTTACCGCTGCGGCTGACGCCCACCAGAATCACGTCCGCCTCCTGCAAGTCCAAATCGCTTTGCCCGTCGTCGTGCGAGAGGCTGAAATTGATGGCTTCAATGCGCTTGTTATATGCCTCGGACTGGATGATGCCGCCAAAACGGCCAATGCGGTGGTGGCTTTTCATCCCGATTTCCTGCTCGAGTGGCGCCACAAAAGTGCTGAACATATCCAGCAGCAACGCGCCCTGGCAGCCTTCCTGAATAATTGCCATCACCGCCGGGTCCACCATCGTGGAAAAAACAATGGGGCGCTTGCCTTCTTTTTCGCCGGTGCGGTTGATTTTCTGCACCGCCTGGAGGGCTTTTTCAGCGGTGTCAATAAACGGGATGCGCACGCGCCGCGCCGTGAAATCAAACTGCGCAATGATGGCGTTGCCAAATGTCTCGGAGGTAATACCGGTGCTGTCCGAAATAAAAAAAACAGTGCGTGTGGTCATGACGCGCGATTATGGCCGAGCGCAGCATGTGCCCGCCCTTTTGGGCGGGCATCTTGTGCAGGCGGTGTGCCAAGCGGCGCACGCCTAAAATTGCACACTTTGCGCGCTTCTCCTGCCCAGCGGCTTGTGCCCGCCGCCCCGTGGAGGTGCCGTCTGGATTTTTTGCCACCTGCCGTGCGCCCTGCTCTTTGCCGGCGCCCGCAGGCGGCGTGACAGGTTTTTTCAAACTCTGGAGCTTTTCAACCATGTCAGACCTTTTTGATGCCAACGCGCTTGTGGTGCCGTTCGAGAAACTGCGCATGAGCGATGTCGAGGTGGTCGGCGGCAAGAACGCCAGCCTGGGCGAGATGATTTCGCAGCTGCCCCAAGGCGTGCGCGTGCCCACGGGGTTTGCGACGACGGCGCACGCGTTTCGCGAGTTCCTCAAATATGAGGGGCTGTCGCAGCGCATCAGTGCACGCCTGGCGGCGCTCAACACCGAGGACGTTCAGGCGCTGGCTGCTGCGGGCGCAGAAATCCGCGCCTGGGTGCGCGCGCAGCCCTTCCCGGCGGCGCTGGAGGGGGCGATTCGCGACGCCTTCGCCACGCTCTGCGAGGGCGACGAACAGGCCAGCTTTGCCGTGCGCTCCTCGGCCACTGCCGAGGATTTGCCCGACGCCTCTTTTGCCGGCCAGCAGGAAACGTTCCTCAACACCGTGGGCATTGACGCC
This sequence comes from uncultured Pseudomonadota bacterium, assembly GCA_900320815.1. GTDB lineage: Bacteria > Pseudomonadota > Gammaproteobacteria > Burkholderiales > Burkholderiaceae_C > Ottowia. The sequence continues at coordinate 429 of ONTY01000266.1, read as the reverse complement.
GTGCTCGATCGCGTCAAGGAAGTGTTTGCCAGCCTCTACAACGACCGTGCCATCAGCTATCGCGTGCACAAGGGCTTTGCGCACGACGTGGTGGCGCTGTCGGCGGGCGTGCAGCGCATGGTGCGCAGCGACCTGGGGGCTTCTGGCGTGATGTTCACCATCGACACCGAAAGCGGCTTTGACCAAGTGGTGTTCATCACCTCCAGCTACGGGCTGGGCGAAACGGTGGTGCAAGGCGCCGTGAACCCGGACGAGTTCTACGTGCACAAGCCCATGCTGCGCGCGGGCAAGCGTGCCGTTATCCGCCGCAACCTGGGCAGCAAACTCATCCAGATGGTGTTCGCCAGCGACGCCGAGAAAACCGCCAGCGGCGAGTCGGTGAAAACCGTCGATGTGCCCGCTGCCGAGCGCGGGCACTACAGCATCACG
>ONTY01000267.1 GCA_900320815.1 uncultured Pseudomonadota bacterium | reverse complement strand
ATTGGCGAATCGTCCACGGGCGCACGGCGTACATGCTCGCCTGTGGGCCGCGCAAAAATGGCTCAAAACCGGGCAGCGTGTCGGCGTAGGGCAGGTTTTTTGTGTCGGCAGCGGTATACAGTGGCTTGACGGTAATGCCGTCTGGCGTGAGCCAATTGAGTGCTGCCAGGTCGCCGCCAGGGGCAGATTTGGCGGCGGCTTTTTGCCAGTCTTGCAAAGTGGCGTGTTCAAAAACGGGGGGGTGCGTGCTCATGCGCGGTCAGATTTCTGCAAAGTTTATGGAAAGCAGGGAGGCTGCATGGTGTGGAGCCATGCGGCTGCGGGTGCCATTATTCATACAAATGGTGCAGCGCACACAAGAGAGTTTTTTGTGCAGTTGCCGCAGGCAGAGCAGGGGGGGAGGGCGGTGCTCATGAAAGTGAAGCACGGTGCCGTTGTAAAAAGCCTTCTTTCGTCTGGTTTTAATACTTTTTTCTGGGTGCTGGCTCGCACCAGTCTGCATATGCTATACCCAATGTATTTATTGTTTGTTGCCAGCGAATGTTGCCGGTAATGGAATGATACCCATTAGGTAGGGCTTTGTTCGTCCAGCGTTGATGTGACTGTGTACGCATGCCCTCTTTGCCGCTGCGTAGCGCGGCCAGCACCTCATATGGCCGTTGTGCGCGGCAAGGGGCAAGGCCAGTGCCGTGTGTTGCGAGAGATGGCGATTCTTTCCCTATATCGCATGGGTATATTGTTGCTGCCGGCAAGATACGCCGGCAGTGCGATGTTTTATGGTGGAGTATCAGGCACTGCCTCCCGCAGCGCCTGATACGGCTGGCGCGTTTACCAGCGCGGCTGCCAGCGCAGCCCCAGCCACACGCTGCGCCCCGGGTTGGCGTAGCCGCTGGCGTGTTCGTAGCTTTTGTCGGTGATGTTGTCAAAACGCAGCAGTGCCTGCCAGTCGCGCGCAATCGTGGCGCTGGCATACAGGTTCAGCACGCCGTAGCCGCCGAGTTTTTGTGTGTTGGCGGAGTTGTTCCAGCGGCTGCTGACGGCCAGCCATTCGGCGCCCAGTGTCCAGTCCAGCTCTGCTGTGTGCACGCGCGTGTCGGCGTTGAGTTTGAGCTGGCGGCGTGCGCGGCGCGCAAGCGTGCGGCCGCTGCTGTTGTCTTTGGGCTCAAGCCAGTCAAAGGAGCCGCCAAGGTTGATGCCGTTCACGCGCGTGCCGCCGCTGATGGTGATGCCGCGCATGGTGGCGCTGCCCACGCTCTCGTAGCAGCCAAAGGTGCCCGCGCACGGGCCTGGGGCGCCAAACGTCACCAGGTTGCGCACGCGGTTGCGGTGGAGCGTCACGCCGGCGTTGTGCGGACCGCTCTCGTAGCGCACGCCCACTTCCACGTTGCGCGATTTTTCCGGCTGCAAATTGGGACTGCCGTATTCGCTGAAACGCTGGTAGAGCGTGGGCACACGAAACGCCGTGCCCGCGCTCACGGTGGCACGCCAGCCAGGAGCAAAGGCATAGCCATACGAGGCGCTGCCCGTGCTCTGGCCGCCGAACTCGCTGTCCCTGTCGTGGCGCACGCTCAGCTGCGCGGTGTGCGCGCCCTGGGCAAAGCCCCAGCCCAGCGCCAGGGCGTTTTGATGGCGTTTGCGCGCAATTGGGTCGTTGGTCAATTTGTCTTCACGCCGCTCAAGGGCGGCGGTGAAGGTGTGCGCGCCCCAGCGATATTCGTTGTGCAGCAGCCAGCCTCGCAAGCTGGTTTTGGTCAAATAGGGCGAAGGGCGTGTTTCATACCGCTGGTGCGATTCATTCACTGAAAATCGCATGGTGTATTCAGGCAGCCATTTGGCAATCCAGGCAGCGCCGAGTGTGGAGAGGCGGTTGTCGGTGTGGTCGTCAAACAACGGCATGCTGGCGTCGTAGACAAAATCGTCATACTGCACGTCCATATCGGTGTAGGTGCCGTTGACTTCCAGACGGTGCTGCTGGTTCAGTTGCCAGCCCACATTGCCGCTGGCGCTGGTCTGTCGGTACCCGTCTTTATCGGGATTGTTCGGCAGCGGGCGTGCGTTATAGCCCCGGCTGGTGCTGCGCGCGGCGCCAAAAGCGTAATCAATATCGCATTGCTGGCCGGAAAAACCCGCTTCCAGTTTTCCGCTGCGGCGGCTGCCCATGCCTACGCCAACATACGGCGAAAATGCCGCGCCCTCGCCGCGTTTGGTGAAAATCTGCACCACACCGGCAACGGCGTCTGAGCCATATACGGCTGCTGCTGGTCCGCGCACAATTTCAATGCGCTCCACCTGGTCAAGGGAAATCGCCTCCCACGGCGCGCCCCCGGTTGATTGGCTGTCCACGCGCACGCCGTTGATATACACGGCAGTAAACCGCTGCTCGGCGCCACGGATATACATGCTCGTTGTTGTGCCCGGGCCGCCGTTGCGCACCATTGTCAAGCCAGCCTGGCGCGCGAGTACGTCACCGATATTCACGGCGCCGCTGTTGCGGATTTGCTCTTCACCAATCAGCGTCACATCCGCCAGCACATCGGTGAGCGGTTGCGCTACGCGCGTGGCGGTGACGACGGTGGGCGCCAGCGTTGGGGCAGATTCAGGCGATTGCGCCACGTGCACTTCTTGCGCCTGCGCAGGCACGCACGCAGCCGCGCAGGCTGCTGCCAAAGCAGAAAAACGGATTTTCATGGGTAATTTTTTTGAAAGAAAACACCCG
>ONTY01000277.1 GCA_900320815.1 uncultured Pseudomonadota bacterium | reverse complement strand
GGTGTGGAATGGGCCGCTGGGTGTGTTTGAAAATGATGCGTTTGCAGGCGGCACGCGCACAGTCGCGCAGGCGGTGGCGGCAAGCGAGGCATTCAGCATTGCTGGCGGCGGCGATACGCTGGCGGCGCTGGCGCGTTTTGGCGTCACGGAAAAAGTGAGTTACGTCACCACCGGTGGCGGCGCTTTTCTGGAAGTGCTGGAGGGCAAAAAGCTCCCCGCCATCGCTGTGCTGCAAGAGCGCGCAGCGGGGTAAAACCGTCCGATATGAAGCGGCGGCGCGTTTTCAGGAAAGAAAACGCGCCGCTTTTTTGTGTTTTGTTTGTGGGAGTGCTGCCATGAAGAAATATCTGAAACTTCTGCGCCGCGTCAGGAAAACCAAGGGCAAGGCAAGGTACTGGGCGCTGTGCGATTTGTGGGAGCAAGCCTCTGGCGAAACGCATGCTCCGGAAATTGCGCGCCTTATTCGCCAGCAGCTTGTGGCGCTGTACCCGGAGTTCAGTTTCAAGCAAAAGCATATGGCACTGGAAACATTGCAGCGCATCAATTGCGACGTTCCAGAGCTGGAAGCGTTGGCGTTTGATTATCTTGGGCGCACATGTAAAAAACAGCACCGGCTTGGCGAAAGGCTGCATACCTATGTGTATTTGTGGAGCCTTTTGCGACCGCAGTGGCAAAAAGCATGCGAGGAGATAGGGATGCACGATTTCACCCGGACTTTTGAGATGGCATGGGAGATGCTCCGGCAGGGTGGCTCTCCGTATGCGCCGGCCGCGCCGGATTGAGCCGGCTGTGCATGACGGCGTGCCTGCCAGTTCTGTCTTGCTGGGTATCATTTCATTACCGGCATAAAAAGCGGGCAATGGCTCTCTTTATTGAAGAGTATGTGAATGCTGTTCATATACTATTGATATATACACGGTATTACCGGCTTATCTTGCCGGCGATGAAGTGATACTCCCATTTTTACTTTTCTGCATCTTGCTGCCCTTCACGCTGGTCAATGGTTTTGACGATGAGGTCAAGGCGGCGCTCTTCGCCGTCGCTGGTTTGGGTGATGAGGATGCGCACGGGCAGATATTGCAGCGCGGGGGCGAACCAGAGCTCGGCGCGGATGCCGTGGAGCTGTTTGCCGGGCGGGGGCACGGGACGCAGGTGCCAGGCGCGCATGCGCACAGCCCGGGATCCGTCCTGCATGAGATCCCCGGCAAGGATGCGGACGCTGCGGCGCTTTTGTCGCACTTGCTCTTCGTAGACGTGGGGCAGCAGGCCGCTTTTGGCGATGTCGCCCTGGCTGCTCATGTGCATGTGCAGCAGCATGCCGACGTCAATGACGATGTTGGCCTGGTAGTGGGCGCCTTGGCGCTGCCAGAGAACTTGGGCACTGCCGTGCAGTTCGCCGCGGTACCAGCCGCCGAGTTGGTAGGTAAGGCGCGTGTCGCCGGGCCATTGTTTGAGGAAGGCGGCAGCTGGCTCGGATGCCTGGGCGGTTTTGGGCGCGGTTTTTTGGGCGGCGCTGGCGGTGGGGTGCGCGGATGGAAGGGAGAGTGTTTGCGCGGGCTTGAGGGCGGCGTGCCGCGTGGCAGTTTTTTGTTCTTTGGGCGTTTTTGCGGTGTTTTTTTGGCGGCGCTGCGCGTTTTTTGTTTCTGGACGCTTTTCAGGAGTTTTTTCCGGTGTTTTTTGGGAGGTTTTTTGCGGTGATTTTTCAGCCTGTTTTTTTGGGGGGGACTTCGTTTTTGTGCGTTGTTCGGGGGCGGCGCTGGAAGCGACGGGCTGTGGAGCGGCGATGTGGCGTGTGTGGCGCTGGGTGGTGGGAGCGGTTGCAGCAGCCTCAGCCGGGGCGGCGGGCTGGGCGGCGGGGGTTTGGGGGGCAAGCTGGCGCGTGTAGAAAGTGGGCGCCATTTTTTTCAGCCGGCTGGGCGGCTGGATGGCGCGGCGTGCCAGCGGCAGGGTGAGGGCGTGCAGCGCAACGGCAGCGACGGCGGCAAGCAGCAGGGCGCGGCGCGGCGCAAGAAGCATGGCGGTGACGGGGGAAAAGAGAAGCGGCAAGCGCCGGCGTGGAGGGTGCCGTGGCTTGCCGCAGGTGTGGCGCGCGGAGGGCAGGGGCGCGCGCGCTTACAGGTTTTGGGCGGCGAAGGTGTCGCAGGCGTTGACGTCGCCAGTTTGCAGCCCGGCGGCAAACCAGCGCTGGCGCTGCGCGCTGCTGCCGTGGGTGAAGGTCTCGGGGCGCACGACGCCGGTTTGCGAGCGCTGCAGGTGGTCGTCGCCGATTTTTTCGGCAGCATTGATGGCCGATTCGATGTCACCACGATCCAGCCATTGCTTGGCTTGCTGCGAGCGGTTGGCCCAGACGCCGGCAAAGCAGTCCGCCTGCAGTTCCACGCGCACGGACTGGGCGTTTTCCTGCACTTTGCTGATGCGCCCGCGCATGGCGTCGACTTTTTGTGTGATGCCCAGCAGGGTTTGTACGTGGTGCCCGACTTCGTGCGCGATGACGTAGGCGCGGGCGAACTCGCCCGGGGCGCCAAGCTGGCGACTCATGGTGTCAAAGAAGTCCATGTCCAGATAAATCTGGCGGTCGCCCGGGCAGTAGAACGGTCCCATTGCCGCCTGGCCGGTGCCGCACGCTGTGGGTGTGATGCCGCGATACAGCACCAGTTTGGGCACCTGGTAGCGTTGGCCAGCGGCGGAGAACACCTGGCTCCAGGCGTCTTCGGTGGAGGCGAGTACGGTGCTCACGAACTGCGCGTTGCGGTCGTCAGCAGGCGGGGTGCCGCCCTGCTGCGCCGTGACCTGATTGCCGCCGCTGCCGGCGCCAAGCACGCCAAGGGTGGTCATGGGGTTGATGCCAAAAATTCCCCAGGCAGCAAGCGCGATGACGACGCTGCCGATGCCAATACCCCCGCCAACACGGGCGCCCCGACCCATGCCACGGCGGTCCTCAACGTTGCTGGATGTGCGCTGGCCTTCCCATTTCATCTCTAGGTACTCCTTTGGTTTGCAGTGGGGGGAGAAAAGCCCGCGCGCAATGCGGCGGGCGTGCGGCGCGCATGGTAGCGCGCTGCGGCATTAGGCGCGCGGCAAGGTCACGCCGGTTTGCCCCTGATATTTGCCGCCACGGTCTTTGTAGCTGGTCTCGCACATTTCGTCGCTTTCAAAAAACAGCACCTGCGCGCAGCCTTCGCCCGCATAAATGCGCGCGGGCAGCGGCGTGGTGTTGCTGAACTCAAGGGTGACGTACCCTTCCCATTCCGGCTCAAACGGGGTGACGTTGACGATAATGCCGCAGCGCGCATACGTGCTTTTGCCAAGGCATATGGTGAGCACGCTGCGCGGGATGCGGAAGTATTCTACGGTGCGCGCCAGCGCAAAACTGTTTGGCGGGATGACGCATACCTCGCCGCGAAAATCAACAAAACTGCGCTCGTCAAAGTTTTTCGGATCCACCACGGTGCTGTGCATATTGGTGAAAATCTTGAACTCATCCGCGCAGCGGATGTCGTAGCCGTAGCTGGAGGTGCCGTAGCTGATGATTTTGCGCCCCCCTTCGACGGCGCGAATCTGGCGCGGCTCAAATGGCTCAATCATGCGGCATTCCCTGGGTGCGAGAGCATGGGTTTATTTGCCTCAAAAATCACCGGATATTTGCTGGCATCGCCATAGTATTTTTTGGCGATGGCGCTCAAAGTGTCGCCCCGCACCACGTCGTGCCACTGTGTTGGCTCTTCGGCGGGGTAGCTGAGCTGGTTATCCACTTCGGCCACATCGGCCACATTGCCGGCGGCGAGCATGGCTTTTTCAGCCGCTGCCTGCGAGGGTGCTTCGCCATGCAGCGTCACGCGCCCATCGGCATCGGCATACACCACATCCAGGTTCACCAGTCCCAAATCCTGTTTTTCAATATGCGCGCGGATGGCGGCGGCGTGTTGCTCGGCTGGGTTCGGCGCCGGGGCAGGCTGTGCGGCAGAGGCAGGGGCAGCTTGCGCAGGTTGTGCCATTGCTGTGTTACGGCGCACGGGGATGGGGGTGGGAGCGATGGCCTCTTGCGCGGCGCGCGCGGCTTTACCGCCAAAGAGTTTTTCGCCTGCATTTCTGGCAAAGCTGAACAGTCCCATAGGTGCAAATCTCCTTTGCGTGTGGGGTGGAAAGGGAGCGCGCACTATACGCGCGCTGCGCTTGCGGTGCAGGTGCCCGTTATATTCGCGCGCTATGAGTTTTTTGGCGATTGACGTAGGCAATACGCGGCTGAAATGGACGCTGTATGAGCGCGCCGCCCCGGGTGCGGCGGCGCTGGCGCATGGCGCGGAGTTTCTGGAGCAAATCGACCACCTCGCTGACGGCGTGTGGAGCGCGCTGCCGGAGCCGAAGGCGATGCTCGGCTGCTGCGTGGCGGGCAGCGCGGTGCGCCACCGCGTGCACGAGCAACTGGAGCTGTGGCCGCAGCTGGAACCCCACTGGGCAGCGGCGCGCGCGCAGGAGGCCGGGCTGATTAACAGCTACGAGCACCCGGCACGGCTTGGCGCCGACCGCTGGGTTGCCATGATTGGCGCGCGCGCGCACATGCTGCGGCGCGGGCCGGCGCGCCCGGTGCTGCTGGTGATGGTGGGCACGGCAGTCACTGTGGAGGCGATTGACCAGCACGGGCGCTTTCTGGGCGGCGTCATCTTGCCCGGGCACGGCATCATGCTGCGCGCGCTCGAGTCCGGCACCGCCGGGCTGCACGTGCCCAGCGGGCGCGTGTGCGAGTTCCCCGCCAACACCAGCGATGCCATCACCAGCGGCGGCACCTACGCCATTGCTGGCGCGTGTGAGCGCATGTTCCAGCACCTGTTCCGCCACTGCGCGATGGAGCCGCTGTGCCTGATGACGGGCGGCGCCGGCTGGAAGATGCAGCCCGTTATGACGCGCCCCTTTGAGCTGATTGAAAGCCTGATTTTTGACGGGCTGCTGTGTCTGGCCGAGCAGCGCCAGGCGGCAGGACGGCTGTGATGGGTATTCGCTGTTTGC
>ONTY01000268.1 GCA_900320815.1 uncultured Pseudomonadota bacterium | reverse complement strand
CGCACCCGGGCGATTCTTCATGACCCGCAAACAGCGCACCAATCATCACCATTGCCGCGCCAAATCGTATGCTCTTGGCAATATCGCCGTGGCAGCGAATACCCCCATCTGCAATAATTGGCTTCGTTGCCACGTGCGCACACCATTTGAGCGCCGCAAGCTGCCAGCCGCCAGTGCCAAAACCGGTTTTCAGCCGCGTAATGCACACTTTTCCCGGGCCAATGCCCACTTTCACCGCATCGGCTCCCCAACGCTCCAAATCCAGCACCGCATCGGGCGTGGCAACATTCCCTGCAATAATAAAACTGCCCGGCAGTCTGGCGCGGATATGCTCGATCATCTCGCGCATGGCATCCGCATGACCGTGAGCAATATCAATCGTCACATATTCTGGCACCAGTCCGGCGGCGGCCAGAGCGTCTACGCATTCATATTCTGACTTTTTTACCCCAACAGAAATAGAGGCCAACAGCCCCTCGCGCTGCATTGCGCGCACAAACGCCGGGCGGTCCACACCAAAGCGGTGCATCACATAAAAATAACCGTGCGCCGCCAGCCAGCGGCAAATGTTTTCATCCACCACAGTTTTCATATTGGAGGGCACCACAGGCAGCCTGAAACGCCGCCCGCCAAACTCCACGCTCGCATCACACTGGCTGCGGCTGCTCACGCGGCACTGGCGCGGCAGCAGCAGCACCTGCTCATAATCAAAAACGTCCATACCGCTGCACAAAGAAAAAGGGGGAGAAATTAACGTGGGGGCAAATCGCGCCACACCACATCCTGCACTGTGTCGCGCTCGCTGGCAGCAGACGATGCATGCCACGGCCAGCGGCGGCGCACGGCGTCAAAGCGGCGCTGTGCCTGCTCAAAGCTGCGCTGCGCTTGGGTTTGCGCCTGCGCTTTTGCCTGCTCAAAGCGTGGGCGCTGCGCCGCAAAGCCACGGCGTGCCGCGCGCCAAAGGCGCCGCAGCGCCACCAAAATGCCCGGCCAGCGCCACAGCACCGCAACGATGATGGCAACGGGCAGCAGCAATTTCAGCGCGCTCACCAAAAACGAAATTGCCATCACGACCAGCACACCCACCACCAACGCCGGCAGCAGCCGCCACAGCCAGCCGCCCGCGCCGCCTCCGCCGCGCCCGGACAGCAAAAAAAGCACAAAACGATTCAAAGCATTCATTGCTCAACATTCATATTCGTGTGCCGCGCAACATGCGCCAGCATTGCGGCGGGAGCATACGGCATCAGCCACCGTCCTGGTGCCGCGTGCGCTGTTCACAACCCCATCGCCGAGCGCCGCAAAGCACGCCAGCAGCAAGCGCGCGGTGATACCTTCGCCACAGTGGAAGACACGAAATAAGGGGCTTGCCAAGAATGGCTCACGCCTGAAGACAGCATAACTGTGTCCAGAAAACAGGAATAGCAGTTTCAAGTGTGAAATAATACGCATCTTTCCTGTTTTCTTTTGACATGCTCGATAACAAGGTGTCATTTATGGAATCTGCACACCAGGTTGAGCATCTTTTTTTGTCCTGCATGAAGGCAGGACGATGGTTTTGAAGCGGCTCCTTGAAGCAATTGCCGCTTGCCGGCAACCTATACCGACAATACGATGAAATGAATGGGGATATTTGATGCCAATGCTGGCTGATGAACACTGGATGCGTCTGGCACTGAAGCAGGCGCAGCAGGCGGCAGTGCGTGGCGAAGTGCCAGTGGGCGCTGTCTTGGTGCAGGGCGGGCAGTGTGTGGCCGCGGCGGGCAATGCGCCGCGCGCGCAGTGCGACCCAAGCGCGCACGCCGAGGTGCTGGCGCTGCGCGCGGCAGCCAAAGCGCTGGGCAACTATCGCCTGCCGCCGGATGTCACGCTGTATGTGACGCTGGAGCCGTGCGCCATGTGCGCGGGTGCGCTGCTGCATGCGCGCGTGGGGCGTGTGGTGTTTGGCGCCACAGACCCCAAGGCGGGGGCGGCAGGCTCTGTGGTGAATGTTCTGGGCGAGCCACGCCTGAATGCGCACACTGCCGTGCAAGGCGGAGTGCTGGCGGCAGAGTGCGGCACGCTGCTGCAGGAGTTTTTCAAGGCGCGCCGCAGCAACCCAAAACCGCTGCGCGAGGACGCACTGCGCACGCCGGAGGCGCGCTTTGCCGCACTGCCCTGCCTCTGGCCGCCGCACTACACGCAGTTGCTGCCAACGCTGGAAGGACTGCGGCTGCACTACCTGGATAGCGCACCGGGTGAGGCAGATGCGCACGCGCTGCTGCTGCTGCACACCGCTGGCCGCTGGAGCTACGCCTTTAGCCACGCGGCACACGCGGCGAAAGAAGCAGGCTGGCGCGTGCTGGCACCAGATTTCATCGGCTTTGGCCGCAGTGACAAGCCGAAAAAAGCCGCCTGGCATGCCAATGCACCGCACGTCAGCATCGTGCAGCAGTTGTTGGAGGCGCTTGGCGTGCAGCGCCTTGCGTGGCACGGCGAGGGGCTGGGGCGGCGCGTGGGCGAGGAATTGCAGCGCACCACGCCGCAGTCGTTGCCGCATGTGCAGTGGCTGGCGCCGCCGCCGCAGTTGCATGAGTGGCTGGCGCTGGATGCAGCGGTGAATGCGGATGCGCGCCACCCGGCTTGGCGTGCGCCTTTTCCTGATGCAGGGCACGCAGCAGCGTTACGCTTTTATCGCGCAGAAATATAAAAAACCAGCCAATGGGCGGGCTTTTTATTTTGCTTGGCGGCGGCTCAATAGCAAATGCTATTGTTGCTGCCCATGCGGATAATGCCGGCGTGCAGCACGCCGGGGGTGAGAATGGGCTTGAGTTTTTCGCGCGTGCGGATGTCGTAAGGAATGACTTGGGGCGCTTCTTCGTCAATGGTAATGTAGACAGTTTTGCTGTCACCTGTGACCCACATGTTGGTGACTTCGGCAGAGAAGCGGAAAATTTTCCGGTCTGCCGGGTCTTTGAAGGATTGGAACATGAGCGCCTTGTCGCCGCCGAGTACCCAGGTACCCTCCAGCCAGCCACTGCGAATAATGCGCGGTGAAAAATCTACGGTGAAGCGTTCCGGCTTCTCAATGCCGGCTTCCAGGTCAAAATGAACCATCGTGCCGTCTTTGTTGCCAAACATCACGTTTTTGGTGTAGTTGTCAATGTACGGCATAAGCATAGGCTTATAGATATTGGTGGCCGTGCGCATGGAGCCGGTGGAGAGAAGTTTGTCTTCTTCCGGAAAATAAATCAGACCACCGTTGCCGTCTTCGCGGGTAAAGGTAAGCAAATAATCTTCCGGACTGGCCACACCTACGTCAAAACCACGTTGTGTGTCGATACGGTTGGAAAAGTCCAGTCTGTCCCACTCGGAGTCTTCCATGCCATTGACGCGCTTGCGCCAAATGATGGGGTGTTCTTCTTCCAGCACATAAAACGATTGACTGAAAGCACTGAACAGCAACGAATAAAAGGAGTCAAGGACTGTTTTGCGGTTGGGCGAGTCAAATTTCTGCTTGAATACAGAGAGCGTGAAATCCGAATAATCAATCATGCCCACGCAATCGCTCATGCCGATAGCCATGAGGTTGGATTGTGGCACAAAGAAAAACTGGTAGGCAGGCGATGGCAGATTCACTCGCGTCATTTTGCGCTCTTTCAGGTCATACATGACCATGAAGGAGGCTTGTGGCGAGCCGACGGCCATCATGGGACGGTCGCGTGAGACTTCCATAACATGCGGGCGGATGGCGAAATCAAATGAGGCCACGCGCTCGCCCGTTTCCAGGTCGATGACGACGATGAAGTTGCTCATTGAATCGGCAACAAAAATATTGCGCGTGGGCTGGTAGAGCGGTGGTGGCGATTTTTTCTCTGCCGCTTCTTGTGCCCATGCTGCGCCGGGAGCCGCCAGTGCCGCCAGTGTGCCGCCTGATGAAAGGAGGAAATTGCGTCTGTTTAGATTGCTCATGATGTATGTTCCATTTTTCTTGTGAAAAAAGGCGGCCAGCCTGAAGGCCGCCGCCTTTGCCAACATAGTGCTGTGCCTTGCGGCGTGCTGTCAGTTGTGCTGGTGCTGTTGCATGGCTTTTTCTTTTTCGATTTGACGCTCGCCTTGCTC
>ONTY01000269.1 GCA_900320815.1 uncultured Pseudomonadota bacterium | reverse complement strand
TTGGTGGTGTAGCTGCCGTTTTCGTCCAGAAAAGCGGCAAGCCGCGCGCGGGCGCGAATGCGGTTGTGGTGCGCGCATTGCGGGCACACGTTCAGGTTGCGCTCGAGGTCGGTTTTGTAGAGCACGGTATCGCACGCGGGGCATTTCACCCATAGCCCTTCGGGCATTTGGTGGCGTGCATTGGCGGCGTTGGGCTGGATTTTGGGTGGCAGGAGTTTTTCAAGCCAGCTCATGGCAATCCTTTTCGTGAAAGGCGGGCAATCAATGGATTGCCCGACGTTTTTTATCTTATCCCCAGGTCGGGGCGAAAATCTCTGGTTTCGGTGAAGCCAATGATTATTCGCCCCTACGCGCTGCGCGATGCGGCAGGCGGGGGCGAGAGGGGATGGGGTCAGGAATCGAGCGCGGCGCGCACTTCGCGCAGGAAGCTGGCGGCCGCTTCCAGCGGCTGCTGCGGCTGCTGCTCCATGGCGTCAATCAGGCGCGTGCCGAGCACGACGGCGTCTGCCCCCGCACTCTTGGCTACGGCGCGTGCGGTGGCGGCGTCGCGGATGCCAAAGCCCACGGCGATGGGCAGGCTGACGCGCTGGCGGATGTGCGCGAGCATCTGCTGCACTTCGCCCACGTCCAGCCCCTCGGCGCCGGTGACGCCTTTGAGCGAGATGTAGTAGACAAAGCCGCCGGCAAGCTGCGCCACCTGGCCGATGCGCTCTTCGCTGCTGGTGGGCGCGAGCAGGAAGATTTGCTCGAGGCCAGCGGCGCGCAGCCGCCCGGCAAACGCCTCGCACTCGTCGGGCGGATAGTCCACGATGAGCGCGGCGTCCGCGCCCGCAGCGGCGGCATCTTTGGCGAAGTCGTGCCCGTCCAGCTCATAGCGTTCTACCGGGTTGGCGTAGCCCATGAGCACCACGGGGGTGCGCGTGTCTTTTTCGCGGAAGGCGTGCATGTGCTCCAGCACCTGCTGCAGGTTCACGCCGCGCGCCACGGCGTCGCGCCCGGCGTGCTGGATGACGGGGCCATCTGCTGCCGGGTCGGAGAACGGGAAGCCAAGCTCAATGGCGTTGGCTCCCGCCTCCACGAGCGCGTGCATGAGCGCGGGCGTGGGCACGGACTGCGGGTAGCCGCCCATGATGTAGGGGATGAGCGCGGTGCGTTTTTCTGCGCGCAGCGCGGCAAACATGTCAGAAAAGCGGCTCATTTGTGCACCTCCTTGGCAGCAGCGGCATATTCGGCAACGGTGTTCACGTCTTTATCGCCCCGGCCAGAGATGTTGACCAGGAGGATTTGGTCTTTGCGCATTTTTGACGCGATTTTCAGCGCATGCGCAAACGCATGGCTGGATTCAAGCGCCGGGATAATCCCCTCCACGCGGCAGAGGTGGTGGAATGCGGCGAGTGCCTCGCTGTCGGTGGCGCCGACATATTCGGCGCGCCCGCTGTCTTTGAGCCAGGCGTGCTCCGGGCCGATGCCGGGGTAATCCAGCCCGGCGCTCACCGAATGCGTGTCCAGAATCTGCCCATCAGCGTCCTGCAGCACATACGTGCGGTTGCCGTGCAGCACACCGGGTGCGCCGCGCTGCAGCGTGGCGGCGTGTTTGCCGGTATCCAGCCCGCAGCCGTCGGCTTCCACACCAATCAGGCGCACATTTTCATCGGGAATATAGGCGCTGAAAATGCCCATCGCGTTGCTGCCGCCGCCCACGCAGGCAATCACGGCATCGGGCTGGCGGCCAGCGAGTTCGGGCATTTGCACCAGGCACTCCTTGCCAATTACGCTCTGGAAATCGCGCACCATCATGGGGTAGGGGTGCGGGCCGGCGACGGTGCCGATGATGTAGAAAGTGTGGTCAATGTTGGCGACCCAGTCGCGCATTGCCTCGTTGAGCGCGTCTTTCAGCGTCTTGCCGCCGATTTCAATGGCGTTGACTTTAGCGCCGAGCAGCTCCATGCGATACACATTGGGCATTTGCCGGCGCACGTCTTCGGCGCCCATGAAAATCTCGCACTCCATGCCGTAGCGCGCGCAGATGGTGGCGGTGGCCACGCCGTGCTGCCCGGCGCCCGTTTCGGCAATGACGCGCTTTTTCCCCATGCGTTTGGCGAGCATTGCCTGGCCAATCACGTTGTTGATTTTGTGCGCGCCGGTGTGGTTCAAATCCTCGCGCTTGAGATAAATCTGCGCACCGCCCAGCTCACGGCTGGTGCGCTCGGCGTAGTAAATGGGCGAGGGGCGCCCGACGTAGTGTTTGAGCTCGCGCGCGAACTCGGCGATGAACTCGGGGTCGCGGCGGTATTTTTCATACGCTTCCTTGAGTTCGTTCACGGCGAATGCCAGCGGCTCGCCAATAAAGCTGCCGCCATACGGGCCAAAATGGCCGCTGGCGTCTGGCAGATTATATTCAGTCATGGTGTGTGGCTTTCAGAAAAAAGATTCTGGTTGAAGGAAAGGAAGGGTAGGGCGCAGCGGCGCTGCCGCAACGACTAGAATGCACGTATTCGGCGCAAGACGCTGCGCGAGGAGCACCAGATCCTCCATGCCCTGCGCGGCTGCCTCCACCGTGCGAACCTTTTCCGCCTTGCAGTCATTCGTGCCGAAGGCGAGGATCAGATAATCCAGCGGCGCGTGACATTCCAGCGCAATGGGCAGGAAATCCATTGCGGAGCGGCCATAGCGATGCTTATCCGGAATGGCGCAGGTGCGGCCGAT
>ONTY01000270.1 GCA_900320815.1 uncultured Pseudomonadota bacterium | reverse complement strand
CACACACACACACACATATATATATATATATATATATATATATATATGGATTTTGCCTTTCGTGCTATGGTTCATTTTTCTTCGGCTCTGTCGGATATATTGAGCACGCGCATTACCTCACCATCTTTCTCGCGCTTTTCGTTCCCAACAGTGCCGTCCGCGTGCTGCTGGCAACTTCTACCATATGGATGCACGAAGCCGCTGCCTTTACCTGCCTGCCGCTGTATTTCGCGATTGAATGGCTGCACTTCGGCAGAAAAAGAACCGCCCTTGTCACCCTTGCGCTCAGCCTGATTTCATTTTGTATCATCCACATCTTTTTCCAAACCGTGGATGCCAGCGTTATAGAATCGTATAAAACAGGGTTTCTGGCGCATGCCAACTACAAGCCAAGGCTGGATTATTTAACGGTTTTCAGAGAACAATTTACAGGGAAGCGCTTCCGCCCGCATACATATTATGGCGGTGTATACAAAAGCTATGCTGTATATTGCCTGATGCTTGCCTGCATCTTGGCGCAAGGCTGTGTTGCATACTCCAAAAACTGGCTCGCTGCCATGATTGCCGCCACCCTCATCTTCCTGGCCGCTGCCGCACCGCTGACGATGGGATTTTTTGCCTGGGACATAAACCGCTGGACTTTTCTGGTAATAGTCAACATCTCCGCTTTGTTCGTTATATTTCATACACGCATGGCTGTACGCTGGCGAATCATTTTTATTGCTGCTGCCTTCTTTTTCTTTTTTGCCAGCTTTGCGCCCTCGTTTGGTGGGGACTGCCGCAACATCCACGAATTCATTCCCTTCCTGAAAGACCTTGGGTCAATCGTCACCAGCATTCCCCGTGGATGACAGTGCGCAAATAAAGCTGGCTGGCAATGCGCTTGCGCAATGTGCGCACACCCCAGCGTTCCACACGGCAGAGTTCGGCGTAATACTCGCGCTCAAGCGGCTGGAACAACAGGCTTTTTTACGCTGTGGCTTCCGCCCGCCGGCGGCGCCAGTTGGCGAAGATGGCGCCGGCGATGTTGTGCCACACGCTGAACAGCGCGCCGGGCAAGGTGGCGAGTGGGTTGGCGGCGAAGTTGCCCGCCGCCAGGCTCACGGCCAGCCCCGAGTTCTGCATGCCCACTTCCACGGCCAGCGCGGTGGTTTTGGCTTCATTCAGTTTGAATGTCCGCGCCAGCGCCCAGCCGGCGCCGATGCCGGCGGCGTTATGCAGCACGACAGCAAAAAGTGCCAGCGCACCGGAGGTGGCGATTTTCCCCGCATTACTCGCCGTGATGCCGCCCACAATAATGCCGATGGCCAGCACGGAAATAAGCGGCAACACGGGCTGCACGCGCTGCACGGCACGCGATGCCAGCGTGTTGAGTGCAATGCCGGCAAGCACGGGCACGAGTACCACTTTCACTACCGACAAAAACATGGCGAGCACGGAAACTTTTACCCACGCATGTGCCAATACATACACCAGCAGCGGCGTGCAAATGGGCGCGGCAAGTGTGGAGATGATGGTCATGCCCACAGACAGCGGCACGTCGCCGCGCGCAATATAGGTAATGACGTTGGAGGCGGTGCCACCCGGGCAGCACCCCACCAGAATCACACCCAGGGCCAAATCCGGCGGCAGGCGCAACGCCACGGCGAGCAGCCACGCCAGCAGCGGCATGATGGTGTATTGCGCCAGCGCACCAAGGGCAATTTCCTTCGGATGCGTGAAAACCACGCGAAAATCTGCCGCCTTCACCGTCAGCCCCATGCCGAACATTACCACGCCGAGCAGCGGTGAAATATGCGGGTTTACCCACATGAAGGCACCGGGCTGGAAATATGCCCACACGGCAAAAAGAACAATCACCAGCGCGGCGCGGCGCGTGAGAAGCTGGGTCAGGGCGGTCAGGGCGGTCAGGGCGGCAAAGTTCATTTTGATTGTGTCAGTTTTCCGGCGTGTAGCTGAAATTGTCAATCAGGCGCGTGGCGCCGACGCGCACGGCCATCGGGACGAGTACCGCGCCCTCAATCACCTCCACCGGCTGCATGGTCATGGCGTCCACCACGGCGACATATTCTGTTTTGGCCAGCGGCTCGGCGGCGAGCACGGTTTTCATTTCGTCAATCAGGGTTTGCGCGGGCATGCCTTGTTTGATGATGCTCTTGCCATGCTGGATGGCGCGGTAGAGCACGGGCGCGGCGGCGCGCTCGGCAGCGTTCAAATAGGTGTTGCGCGAGGATTTTGCCAGGCCATCGTTTTCACGCACGATGGGACAGCCGACAACTTGCACGTCAAAATTGAGGTCAAACGCCATTTTCCTGATGATGGCGAGTTGCTGCGCGTCTTTTTCGCCGAAATATGCGCGGTCGGGCTGGATGATGTTGAACAGTTTGCTCACCACGGTGCACACGCCGCGAAAATGCCCGGGGCGCGCCGCGCCGTCCAGCGTGTCGGCGAGCAGGCCAATATCAACGAATGCCTGCGCACCCTGGTACATGTCGGTGGGTTCCGGGTGGAAAATCATGTCGGCGCCCATTTTTTCGCACAGCGCGCGGTCGCGCTCAAAATCGCGCGGATAGCGCGCCAGGTCTTCATTGGGGCCGAACTGCGTTGGGTTGACAAAAATGGAAACGGCAACGCGCTGATTTTCTTTTCTGGCGGCAGCCATCAGGGCGCCGTGCCCCTCGTGCAGATATCCCATG
>ONTY01000271.1 GCA_900320815.1 uncultured Pseudomonadota bacterium | reverse complement strand
CCTTGTTACCACCAACGGCATCGGCACCTACGCCTGCCCGGAGCTGGTGGTGGCGTATGCGGCGTGGATTAGCCCGGCGTTTCACCTGAAGGTGCTGCGGAGGCGGCGCGATGCCGCGCTGGTGGCGGCGCACGCGGCGGGCGAGAGCCTGCGGAGCCTGGCGGCGCGCTTCTTCATCAGCGAGCGGCAGGTGGTGCGCATCTGCCAGCGGGCGCGCAGTGGCTGATGGTGCCGCAGCAGCAGCAACGCTCCCGTTACTGGGACATCACCATCACGGTGGACAAGGAGGCTGGCAGCGCGCGCGCTGCTAGCAGCAATGCGCTCACGCCTAGCCGCGCCAAGGCTTTTGAGGATGAGGTGCAGCGCCACCTGAAATGGCGCACCGCCATCATCAAGGAAGGACGGCAGGATGTGCTGGCAGCTTTGCAGGGCGCGCTCGCCGAGATTGACCGGCGCCTGGCACAGCAGCCCGCTGACTGGCAACTGTGGCACCTGGGGCGTCTTCGCAGCCAGGTGGCTGCCGCCTTGGGGCACGGCGCCGAGGCGGCCAGCAATGCTGTGAAAAAAGCCCTGGCGAGAGCCGAGCAATTGGGCGAGAGCTTTGTGCCAGATGCGCTGGGTGCCGCAGGGGTGCAGGTGCCGCGCATGGCGCCTGGCTTGTCAGCGGATGTTGTAGAAAACATCGCCTCCTTCTGCACCTCGCGCATGCAAGACGTTACACACGAGGCGCAGCAGGCGATCAACCACCAGCTCAGCCTGACGGTGCTTGGTGTGCAAACGCCGTTTGAGGCTACGCGCGCGATTCACAAAATCCTCGGCGCAGATGGAGCAGCGATGGCGCGCTCCGAGCGCATTGTGCGCACCGAGGTGGCGCGTGTGTATGCGCTGGCACAGCAGTCAGCGATGGAGCGCGCGGCGCAAGTCGTGCCGGGCTTGCACAAGCAGTGGCGGCGCAGCGGCAAGATGCACAGCAGAAAGAGCCATGACCGTATGGATGGCGTTCACATCGCTGTGCTGCGGCACTTCAAGGTGTCGCGCGAAAGCGGTGGCGGCACTGACAAGATGCTTCACCCACTAGACCCAGGCGCTCCTGTATCTCAAACGGTCAACTGCGGCTGCACCTGCATCCCCTGGATGCCGGGGTGGCAGGTCAAATACCCCGACTACAAGCCGTTTAGCGTGAAAGAAATCAGGGTGCGCCCTGAACGCTCGCGCAGGGCGGAAAAAAAGGAAATGAAGATGTCGCACTGCCCAGCTTGGCGCAAGCTGTCGTGCCTGATAAAAAACTACACTATTTGTTTGGCAAGCATGAAGTAGGCCAGCACAAAGAACGTGTGCTTTTGTCTAGCCTGGGCTTTACGCAGGAGACAGCCGAGCTTTTCAGGCAGCGGCTTTTAGCCGCAGTCGCGGCTGCCGGGCGCGCCCGCTTTACTGGCAAAGACCGTTGGGGTAAAAAGTACTTGGTGCTCGTCACACTTGAAGGCGTCAATGGCAAGGTGACAGAGCTGGAAACCGCATGGATTGTGCGCAGACCTGGCGATGCCCCATCATTTGTCACGCTCACTTTTGACAAGGATGCGGCAAAGACAGCAGGAAAAGACGAACAGGATGATGTATGAGTGAACAAGTGCTTCCAGTAACTCATCGCTTCAATGAGTGCGATGAGGTTGTGGTGCGTAGCACAGGGCGGCGTGCCACCATTTGCGAGACGCGCGAAGACATCCCAGACGAGTATATGGTCGAGTACTGGCCGCCATATGACGGGGGTTTTGATAACTGGATTGCGGTTGTGCCTGCCTGGGATTTAATACCCTGGACGCCGCCTGCCGCCCAGCCGCAAGCATGAAAACGCCTGTTTCGGCGCCGGCCAAAAAAAGCGCCCTGCTGCGGGGCGTTTTTTTTGTGTGCCATTGCGCGCCAAGGCTCCCAGGAGAAAAAGGCGGCGGCTGACCTGACACCCTCCGGCCTTTCACCGCAGCGGGCGGCGAGGCATAGTGCCTCGCTATGAAAGCATTTGAGCGTGGGGGCGCAGCGCCCCGTATGTTGGTGACGGGGTTGAGCCTGTCGGCAGCAGCCCTGGTGGGGCTGGTGGTGCACGAGGGGTACACAGACCGCGCCATCGTGCCAACGAAGGGCGACCGCCCGACTGTCGGCTTTGGCAGTACGTATCACGCCGACGGCTCGCCGGTGAAGATGGGCGAGCGCACCGAACCTGTGGCGGCGCTCAAAACTGCCGCAGCGCACATCAGCCGCGATGAGACGCGCTTGCGCGCCAGCTTGCCCGGCGTGGCGCTCAGCCAAGCGGAATACGACGCCTACGTCGATTTTGCCTACCAATACGGCACGGCAGCATGGGAGGAGAGTGCCATGCGCCGCCGGCTGCTGGCGGGCGACGCGCGCGGCGCGTGCGACGCGCTGCTGTCGTATCGCTTCATTACCTCTACCCGCAGCCACGGCGCGGGCTGGGTGAGGAGCGGCAGCCGCTGGAAGTTTGACTGCTCCACGCCAGGCAACAAGGTATGTGCAGGCGTGTGGACGCGCCAGCAGGAGCGGCACAGGAAGTGCCTGGAGGCGCTGGGGTGATGCAGTGGTTGACGGGTGCGCGGGCGCTGGCCGTGGGGCTGGCGCTGGCGCGTGCGCGCGCCGAGCAGTGCCGCGCGAGTGTGGCGGCGCTGGAGGCGCAGGCCAGGGC
>ONTY01000272.1 GCA_900320815.1 uncultured Pseudomonadota bacterium | reverse complement strand
AAGTGCACCGCCCAACTGCGGGTCAGCAAAGAGCATTTGCACTTCTCCAATGCCCCTGAGCGGCATGTGTTTGGCATCAGTGGCAATGCCAATCTTTTGAAACGCCTGCTCAAAAAGCCGCGGGTTCTCTGTCAATTCCCGCGAAAACATCACACCTTCCTCCCTGGATGGCAAGAAGTGGCGCAGGCGAGCGTCAAACTGACCTGAAACGCCCGCGAGCAATTTCCACAGCGCCGCGCGCAACAGTGGGCGCGAAACCGGATGACCATCGATGGCAGCCAAGTCTTGCGGCAAATCAATCAGAAAACCAAAAGGCATGTCCTCACTGGCGCACATCACATCAGGCATTGGACACATGCGGCTGATGTGCTCCAGCATCGTCTGGATTTCTGCAAGCAGCACTTGGGCTGGCGCGGGTTTGGCCGGCGGCTCTGGTGTGGGAGGCTGTTTAGGAATAGGCATGAGCAACCCATTGAGACCGGGTTGCACAGGCTGCTGCTGCGGCGTGGGGGCTGGCTCGGTAGTCGCAGGCTTTTCTGCTGCGCCAGCCGGGGCATGGTTTTGGGTGGTGCTTACCACAAGCGGTGCGGGCGCTCCCGCACTGCTGCCTGCTGCTGGTTTTTCTTGCGTTTCTCCTTTTTCTTGACCCGCTTCTTTGGCTTTTTTCTCCGGCACGCTCTGCACCTGTTTCAGTGCTTCTGGCGTCATGCGTGGGTTGGCCTTGAGTGCTGCCAGCATCGCGGGCACACGCGTCGCATCCACATCCAGCACGCGCGCTGCGGCGGCATGCAAGGCGGCAATGAGCGCGGGTGTGTCCAAGGCAACTGGCACGGCGTCCGGTGCTTCGGCGGCGCGCTGCTCTGCCGCCTGCATTTGTTTGCCGCACTCGTGCAGCGCGCCTTCCATTGCTCCCTTTGCCTGGCGGGCATCAACGCCCAGGCGCTGCATCAAGGATTGCACGCCAGAAAATGCAGGCCGGATTGTTTCATTGACGGCTGCCGCCGTCAGCCACCGGCCAATGGGCTGGAGGTTTTCTACTGAAAATGTGAAGTTTTGAATTGTGCGCGCACCGTAACCCAGGCCGCGTTTTTTGAGTTCACCGTGCAGTGCGCCAGCGGAAAGCGCGGTGCCGGATTCTTTTTCAAACTCGGCCTTGAATTGCTGCACCGCCTGGGCCTTCTCCCAGAATGTCAGCTCGCCCCGGTTTTCGTTTTCAACGAGTTGTGCGGTAATAATCTGCGCGTCTCCTGGCCATGTTTTGACCACAACGTGCAATCTGGCAAAGCGCGTATCTCCCGCCGCAAACAGTTCCTTGGCAATCAGCAAACGCGTATTGCCACCACCATATGTGGTGTATTTGCAGCTCTTATCGCGCCGCGTGACCGTGAGCATATTGGTGATGCCGTCGGCACGAATGCTGGCCTTGATTTCTTCGTAGCGCGGATTGGCACCGGTGCGCGGGTTATAGCGATATGGCTCAATCTCATCGATTGGCAGCACTGCAAACGACATGTCGGCATCAGCTGCCAAGCTGACAGCAGATGCGTCGCCTGGCATTGTTGTCGCATCAAAGTTCGCCACCACCTGCTCCAGTGCGGCGCGTTCGGATTTGCTTTTGCTCATGGTGTCTCTTTCCGGAAGATTCAACTGCCGAGCACGCTGCTCGGCGGTCAATGTTTCTGGGGTACGCATTTCTTTTCCTCCTCTTTCCTCTTATTTGTTGAGTTTCGATGGAATAAAACCCGGAGCGCATTTCCCGTGAAACTCGGGTATCAATTCCCACATCAGGCTGTGCATCAGGGCACTTGCGCGCCCTGGGTCAATCCAGTGCACAGGCACACGCGCTGTCGCCGCCTTCCGGTACGCGACAATAGAGGGCAGCGTTGTTTCAAGCACGCTCACTTTTCCCCGCATGTCCAGGAACTTTGAGCGAATATGCTCTGCCATGACACGGCTATCAATGGTGTTTTCGGTGCGATTAATAACGGCTTTCATGGGGGGAACTGTGAATCCCACACCCAGCGCCGCGACACTCTCATGGCGTTCCAGCAATTTCATGGTGCCGCGCACAAACTCGCGCGCAGAAATCATGTCTGGGGATGCGGGGGAAATAATCATGTCCGCCGCATTGATAGCGGCATCCTGCAAGTGACCGACTGCGCCTTGTGTATCAATGATGGCGATGTCATAGCGTCCTTCCAGCGATACGCTCCTGATAGCCATCTTGATGCGAAACAGCGTGTCAATCTTGTCCGCCATCCAATCCTGGAGCTTCCCGTTCGCTGTGTCTGATACAACGATGTGCAAACACCCCGCCGGCGCCGGACGGATTTGAGAGGAAAGCTCAATTTCGCTGATGCAATCGGGTGTGAGTGCGCCTGAAATACACATGCGCGTCAGCCCATGTGCCGCCGCGCCGAGCATTGCGTAATAGCTGCTCAACGATGGCTGAACGTCAGCGATGAGCAGCACACGGCTGCCTGTATCTGCAAGCAAGCCGCCAAGGTTGGCGGCGATCGTGGTTTTTCCTACTCCCCCTTTTGTGGAGGCAACTGCGATAGTGAACATGTCCGGCTCCGTTGAACTAGCTGACAACCCAATCCAACGCAGCTACCCATGCCCTCCTATGCTCCTGGCAGTTTCTTCGCGCTATGAGCTAGAATATGTTTTTTTTG
>ONTY01000273.1 GCA_900320815.1 uncultured Pseudomonadota bacterium | reverse complement strand
GCCCTCCTCTGGCACAGCTTCTGGCACGCTGACCGCACTTGGCTCTGGCACAGCGTGCAGCGGTTGGGACTGTTTGGGCACAGGACGATGGAAGGTGGGCGCACGCACCAGGTTTGCTGCGCTGCCATCTTCTTTCTCGTTTTCCTTGGTGTGCCAGCGTTTTTTGGGTGGTTTTTTGCTTGCCTGCTGCATTCCCTCCCGCCGTGATGGCGCGGCAACGCTGGAAGCTGCTTCATCCTCATCCAGCAACTTTTCTGCTTCAATTTCTGGCTTCTGCTGTCCCTGCGGAATGCCGTCCGCAGCATTCCCGTCCCAAGGTGGGGTGTTGGGCGCCGCTGGCTCTTCTGTTTCAGCTTCTTGCAGCGTAGTGTTTGCGCGGGCTGCGCGCTTGGCCAGCACTTCAATGCGGCCGTACATGTCTGGCGGGTATTGGCTGGCATCGTCGTAGAGCTTGTCCAGAGCAAAGCACAACACGCTCAACTCGTGGCAGTAGACGGGTTCGCCGCCATCGTGACTATCTGGAGCAGTGCCATGAACACGGACATACCAGATGGCCTGTCCGCTTTGCGGATTGAGCCTGATGCAGCCGTATTCCTGCCAAGTGTCGAACAGGCGGTCATTCTTGGATTCACCGGGAATGCTCTCCTCGGGTGCGTGCTCCTTCACCCATGAGCGCGCACTGTCGGCAGCGCGCTTGGCAACAAGCCATAGGCACCCCTCGTACACCCACCCCGCTGCACCGTCGCGGTTTAAGGGCAGCGCACCGCTTTTGAGTAGGTCGCGCAAGGCCTGCATCAGCAACTCACTGGCTGCCGTTTCAAAGCGCGCCCTGCTGCCCCTGCGCAGCGCATTGGCGACCGAACGCCGGTCAGCATCAATGACGGTGCGCGCAAGCAGGCTGGCCTTGTCCTGGCCGCCCAGGTACTTGACCAAGGCCTGCAGTGCACCAGGCGTGCGTGAAAGCAAGGCGCGGGCGTTTTCCGGCGCAATCATGGGAAACAGTGTCAGGGCAAGGCGGCTGTGTGCCCCGTAGTCGCGCTGCGATTTGGGGGTGAAGTCAACCCGGTATTCCGCCCCCTTCCATCCTTGTGAGACCTGCACCAGCGAGCCGGAAATCGGCGTCCATTGCAAGGGTTGTGGCATCCCTGTAGCCCGCCATGTAATGCACAAGTCGGTCATGGGCTTGGCAATGTCATGGAGCAGCGATGCGAAGAACACGGCATATGTCCACTGGTCGCGCTCACGGTCAATCTGCTCAATCGTCGCGCCCTCGGGCAAGAGACGGCCATTGCGCCAGGTGAGCGCGGCCAGGGTCATTTCCAGGGTGTGCGCCAGTAGTCCGCCCACATGCGCGTGGTGGTGCGCTTCCGAAGCCGGCATGAGTTGCACCAGTTCCGCCATGCGCTCGATGGCGGGCTGCAGGTCACGCCGCCATGTGTCCTGCGACAGGCGCGATTGCCGCCAGATGGCCTCCATCGCATCGTGCGCTTTGAGTGTGGCCAGCAGTTCGGCAGCCGGCAGCACGCGCAGCCAGCCGCGCTGCGCACCTTCCAGAGGTACGTTGAAGGCCGCCGGGGGCTGCGGTGCTGCAGGCGGTGTCTTGCTGCGCTCACCAAACAGCGCCGTGCGCCACCAACTCCACGATGTCCACGTCCTGGCTGTCATAGGCTGCTGTGCCCGCTCTGTGCGGGCGCGAGGACGCGCAGCAAGGTGGCTGCTGGCGCGAGCGGCTTCTCTCCCTCCCACACCCAGAGCTTTTCGCCTGCTCGGTGCTCTTCGATGAACGACAGCCAGCTTTGCTCCAAGGGATTCCACAGGCGGCTGGTGGCATCACGCACCACGCTCCGCCCCCAGAATGCCCGATAGCGCATAAAGGGCAGACGGCAGATGCGCTGCACCACATCACGCAACACAGCCTGGGCGTCAGAGGATGCGCTCAGCAGCGTCCCGCTACCGGCGGCATACACGGCGAGCGTGTCGCGCACGCTGATGACTGGGTCGTGCGCCTCGTCCTCCACCCAGCATTCAAAGCCGTCATAGTGACCGAGCCAACGCACGAACGCGCCCACATGCTGTCCTAGCCCAAGAAAGCAGAGGTAGGCGGTTACGGCAAAGATGGCATGGCTGTGGTCGGTATCGCTGCGCCCCCAGTGCGGCCAACCTGGGTTGGGCTGTGTGTGGCGCAGTTGTGCGTGCAAGGAAGGTGTCATGGCATGGCGCATGGATGGCGGATGAACAAGGAAACGCGCCATGTTGCGGGCGGTACAGCGATGCGGCAAGCGAGGAGCGTGAAAAAGATTTTTCAAGGGAAATGCTTGCCATGTGGTGCGGTTTGTGATAGGCACGCAGTGAGGCGGGTTTGAAAGCGCGGCGCACCAATGGTGCGTGGGGCATTTCTGGGCATTTGAGGCATTTCACAGCCACGGCGCCCCGCCGCATGGCTGCTGCTACCCCGTAAAAAGCCATTTCCCCGTTCCCGTAAGCCATTTCCCGCCCGCCGCCCATATTTCGGCGGGCGGCCCTTTGGGCAGTGCCCTTATCCCGTAGAACGCCTTTGCCCGTGACGGCCAGCCGCCCCGGCTGGCTGCAAGCCTTTTGAGGGCATTTCAACCAAGCCCTTTATTTAGCGACGCACA
>ONTY01000278.1 GCA_900320815.1 uncultured Pseudomonadota bacterium | reverse complement strand
AAACCTTCACCGTGTGCCAGTGTGCTGGCAATACGCCCGAGTGTTTGCACACCCGCCGCGCTGACTTCAATGATGCTGCTGCGCTTTTGGAAGTCATACACCGATAGCGGCGAGGAAAACCGCGCCGTGCCGCTGGTGGGCAGCACGTGGTTGGGGCCGGCGCAGTAGTCGCCCAGGCTCTCGCAGGTGTAGGCGCCAAGAAAAATGGCGCCTGCGTGCCGCAGCAGCGACAGCCAGCGTTGCGGCGCGCGGCTGCTGACTTCCAGATGTTCCGGGGCGATGCGGTTGGCAAGCGTGCACGCTTCTTCCATGCTGCGCGTGGCAATCATCATGCCGCGCCCGCCCAGGCTGGCGGCGATGATGTCCCGGCGCTGCATTTGCGGCAGCAAACGTTCAATGGCGGCCTGCACCGCGTCAATGTAGGCGGCGTCGGGCGCCAGCAGCACGGCCTGCGCCAGCTCGTCGTGCTCGGCCTGGCTGAACAGATCCATTGCCACCCACTCGGCGGGCGTGGTGCCGTCGGCGAGCACGAGGATTTCGCTGGGGCCGGCAATCATGTCAATGCCCACCTGCCCGAACACCTGCCGCTTGGCAGCAGCGACGTAGGCGTTGCCAGGCCCGGTGATCTTGTCCACGCGCGGCACGCTTTCGGTGCCCCATGCCAAGGCAGCTACCGCCTGCGCGCCGCCGATGGTGTAGGCGCGTGTGACGCCCGCCACATGCGCGGCGGCGAGCACGAGCGGGTTTTTCTCGCCCTGCGGCGTGGGCACCGTCATGATGATTTCGCCCACGCCGGCGACGTGCGCGGGAATGGCGTTCATCAGCACGCTGGAAGGGTAGGCGGCCTTGCCGCCGGGCACATAGATGCCCACGCGATCCAGCGGCGTGACTTTCTGCCCCAGCACGCTGCCGTCTTCATCCGTAAAACTGGCGCTCTCGCCGCCCTGGCCTTTCTGCCACTCGTGATAGCGGCGGATGCGCGCGGCAGCCGCCTGCAGCGCCTCGCGCTGTGCGGCGGGCAAGCCGTCAAAGGCGGCGCACAATTCATCAGGGGCAAGCGTTAGCGCCTCCATGCTGGCGGCGTGCACGCCGTCAAAGCGCGCGCTCAACTCCAGCAGCGCCGCATCGCCGCGCGCGCGCACGTCGGCAATGATGTCGCGCACGCGCTGCTCGATGACATCGCTTTGCTGCACATCCAGATGCAGCCGCGCAGCAAACTGCTGCTCAAAGTCAGGCTGGCTGGTGCTCAGGCGCAAGGCGGTGGGGGCGGCAGAGGTCATTGGCTGGGGGATGGTCGATGCGGTCAGCAAGCGGCGCATTGTCGCACTGCATGCAGCTGGATGATGCAGCCAAGGAAGAAAGCCGGCGCTGCGCTCCGTTTTTTTGAGAGCGCGCGCTACCACTTGCCGGACGCGCCGCCGCCGCCGAAGCTGCCGCCGCCGCCCCGGAAACCGCCGCCGCGACTGGAAAAGCCGCCGTTGGAAAAGCCGCCGCTGCTGCCGCTGCTGACCCAGCCCGTGCCCCGGGCGCCGACCAGCCAGGCGATGAACAGCGCCCCACACACGCCCAGGAAGATGAAGCCCCACGGGGCAAGGCCGGCTTCGGCGAACATGAGCCACGCCAGCGTGCCGGCTGCGGCGCCGGCAAGCGCCGCGTGCCAGAGCTTGCGGCTGCCGAACAGCCCCGCCATCAGGGTGAGGAAGCCGAGCACGCCTACAGACTCTTCCAGCGTCTCATCGTCCACGCCGGCGCCTTCTTCAGTGCTGCCTGCGCCGGGCGTGGCGCTGGCGTCCGCCTGCGGCGCAGAGGCGCCGGTATATTCGCCGCGCACCGTCAAAATCATGGCGTCCACGCCGCGCGCAATACCGTCGTCATAATCGCCATTGCGAAAAGCGTGGACAATTTCATTGCGAATAATGCGGCCGGCCAGCAAATCGGTCAGCCTGTCCTCCATGCCCTGACCGGTTTCTATGCGTATTTCGCGCTCTTTCACGGCCACCAGCAGCAGCGCGCCGTTGTCTTCTCCTTTTTGTCCGAGTTGCCATGTGCTTGCGGTTTTCAGCGCAAACGCTTCCAGATTTTCACCTTCCAGGCTGGGGATGGTGAACACAGCAATCTGCGTGCCATTTTCTGCTTCCAGCGCAGCGAGTTTTTGCGTGAGCGCGGCCACGGTTTCCGCGCGCATGATGCCGGCGGTGTCGTTGATGCGCCCCGCCAGCGGCGGCACGTCCAGTGCCCAGGCGGGCAGCGCCAGCAGCAGTGTCGCCAGCAGCGTGGCGAGCAGTTTTTTCAGGTGCGCCACGGCTCAGCGTTCAAAAAGAAACCTTGGGCACTTCACGCGCTTGTTCTGCGGCCTTGAAATACTCTTTGTTTTCAAGGTGCAGGAAAAGGTCGTTGATAAGTTTTCCCGGTAGAGCGCGGATGGCGCCGTTGAATGCGCGCACGGCGTTGTTGTAGCGCTCGCGCGCGACGTTGATGCGGTTTTCCGTGCCTTCAATCTGGTTTTGCAGGTCAAGAAAGTTCTGGCTGGCTTTGAGCGCGGGGTAATTCTCGGCAATCACGAGCAGGCGTGAGAGCGCGCCGCCCAGCGCCGCCTGCG
>ONTY01000283.1 GCA_900320815.1 uncultured Pseudomonadota bacterium | reverse complement strand
TGATTTGGGGGATGTTTTCTTTGCAGTTTTTTGACGTGTTTTCTGGGCGTTTTTGGTCGCGCTTTTTTGAGCAGTGTTTTTGGCGGTGTTTTTTTGTTTTGCCGCTGGTGCTGCCAGAGCGGCGGGCGCTGGCAGCACCGTCAGGGTGGCGGCGAGGGCAAAAATGAGGGCGGAGGTGGTGCGTCGCATGGCTGGGGGATGGCGGCGGGGTTATTCGTACTGGCTGAAACGGCTGGGCACAGGAGCGTTTTCTTCCTCGCTGCCCAGGGTGCGGTAGCGCGGGATGTGGTTGCGCAGCGAGGCCAGCGGGTTGTTGCCCACGCGCGCCAAACCGCGCAGTTCAATCTGGAACAGCAATCGCTTGGTGGAGGAAGTGCGTGAGGTGCTGAGCTTTTCCATCACCAGGCGGCCAATCCAGCAGCCGGCGTCGTATTCCACGCCGAGTATGCCGTCTACCAGGCGGCTGTCGGTGCGGCTGTAATTCAGGCGGCCAACGGTGTACCAGCCGCTGCCGCAGGTGCCACTGCTGCTGCTGCCCAGTTCGCCGCGCAGCCCTTTGGGGCGCCACAGTGGCCATTGCCAGGCCACGTCAACGTATTCGCTGTCGCGCCACGAGCGGTGCCAGCGGTAGGCAAAGCTGAGCATGCGGTAGGGGCCGGGCATGTAGCGCAAACGCATGGACGAGCGTGAGCTGTGGCGCGTGTGCGTGTCGTACTGCGTGGTGCCGCCAAACGACCAGGTTGGTGTCCAGTTGATGTTGGCGCCCAGCATCAGGTCTGACCAGCCTTTGTCTTCGCCGCCTCCGCTGCCTAGCGTGACACGCTGTGGTGCAAAGCGAAAACGCTGCGCTGCGGCCAGACGCAGCGCCTCGGCACCGGTGCCCGCGTCCAGCAGGCGCGTGGTCACGCCGGCGGTAATCTGGTTGTTGTCCGAGATGCGGTCGTGGCCGGAGAAGGCGTTTTCCTGCCAGATGGTGGCGAAGTTGAAGTCGTACAGACCCGCGTCGTAATTAGGAATGCTGGACTGGTCGCGATAGGGCGTGTAGGTGTATTTCAGCCGTGGCTCCAGGGTGTGCTGAAAGCTGCGCCCGAGGATGCGCGCATCGCGGTCAAAAAACAGCCCACTGTCCACGCTGACCGTGGGCACGCTGCGCTGCTCGTGCTTGTCTGTTGTGTTGGCGCGTGCGTCGCGAAAGCTGTAGTAGGCGCTGTGCAGCTGCAGCTTGGGCGTGATGTAGCCCCAGGAGGCTTCAAATGGGCGCGCCACTTGCGCATGGATGAACATGCGGTCCGCGTCGTAGCTGCGGCTGATGCGCTGCCCCTTGCGGAAGCGGCTGAAATTGAACGCTGCCGAGTAGTCAAAGCCATTGTGGTTGCTGCGGCTGTAGCCGCCGCCAAACTGTGGCAGCCGGTCATAGGCGGGGTTGACGCGGTTGTCTCCCGTGCTCTGCTGCGCCTGCCATTTGACGGCGGAGGCGTAGAGAGAAAAGCCATAGCGCCCCCAGGTGAGTGCGCCACTGCGCACGAGCTGGCGCTCGGTGTTGAGCACGCTGCCGCGCGTGGAAAAGTCGCGCCAATGGTTGCCATCGCTCACGCGGTTGAGGTTCAGCGAGAGGCCAAGGTCGCCCACGCTTCGCAGCCCGGTGGCAATGCGCCCGTTGTGGCGGAAGAAGTAGGCCCAGCGATCGCGGTCGCGCAAGCGGTCATGGGGCATGTAGTGCAGGTTGATGCGCCCGTTGTAGCGGCGTTCCAGATAGCGGAATTGCCCGCCCAAGTCCACGCCGCGGCGCGCCATCACATGCGGCCAGAAAGTGGCGTCGCGGTTGGGGGCAATGTCCCAGTAGTAGGGGACGATGAGGTTCGGGCCGCTTTTGTTGTCCAGCCCAACGGTGGGTGCCAGCCAGCCGGAGCGGCGCGCGTCATTGAGCGGAAAGCTGAACGGCGGCAGCGGCACGCGTGCGCCTTTGAACTCCAGCGAAGCGCCCTTGACGTGGCCATAGGCCTCTTCGCTGTCCACATCAAGCTGTCCGGCGCGCAGCACCCAGTCTGGGCGTGCATCCTTGCGGCGGCAAGAAAACAGCGCATTGCAGGTGTCGCACGTGGTGTAGGTGCCGTGCCAGATGCGGGCACGTTCGGCATCCAGAATATCCAGTCGCTGCGCTGTGCCATACGCGCCGCTGGTGTGCAGCGTGTAGCTGGGGTTGAGCACGACGCCCTCGTGCGCGTCCGCCTGCAGGCGCCCGCTGCTGCCCTGGTAGTGATCGCCCGCGTGGTTCAGGAGCACGCTGCCGCCGCTGGCGGTGGCGATGTCGTGGCGCTCGTCATAGTCCAGGCGGCGGCTGCGCAGCGTCATTCCCGCCCTGCGCCACTCGGCATTGCCCTCGATGCGCACGCTGCGCCCCGGGCTGCCCGTCATGCGTTCGCCGCGCACTGTGGAAGGCAGCGCCAGTCCTTCGGGTGGCAGCGCCTCGCTGAGCGCCGGTGTGGATTTGAGTTTGAGCGGCTGCGCCAGCGCCACCCGCGCCAGCAAAAAGGCCGCCAGTGCAAGCGGCAGCCAAGCCACGCGCCGGGCGC
>ONTY01000284.1 GCA_900320815.1 uncultured Pseudomonadota bacterium | reverse complement strand
CAGCAACATCCAAGACGGCTGCGTGCTGCACGTAGACCCGGGCGCTCCGCTGCACATCGGCGAGTATGTAACCGTGGGGCACAAAGCCATGCTGCACGGCTGCACCGTCGGTGACGAAAGCCTGGTGGGCATCGGCGCCATCATCCTCAACGGCGCGCGCATCGGGCGGCACTGCCTGGTGGGCGCCGGCGCCCTGGTCACGGAGGGCAAGAGCTTTGCCGATGGCAGTCTTATCGTCGGCACGCCAGCGCGCGCTGTGCGCCAACTCACCGCCGAGCACATTGAAGCGCTGCACCAAGGCGCCCTGCACTACGTGGAAAACGCACGCCTGTTCCGCCGCACGCTGCGGCGCCTACCCGACTGGGACGAGTTGCTGGAAAAGGCGGGACTGCAAGAATTGCCAGCCAGCGCGTAACCGCAGGCAGGGGCGTCGTTTATGCCTGCCCCTTTTTGCAAAATACAAAAAACTTGCCGAAAAAATAATTGCTGACGATGACGGCGATGGTGACGAGTATCTTGGAAATCATGGAGTCTGCGTGCAGTATTTCCACAAGCAGCATCAGCCCGGCAAACTCAAGCACTGTGGTCAGCGCGCGTGACAGGATATAGCGCCACAGTTCCAGAAAAAAATCTATCCAGTCTTTATTGACACTCTGGAACACAATCCACTTGTTGCCGAAAAACGCCGCCGCTTTCACCGTAATGAGTGTGAGCAGGTTGGCCCATTTATAGTCCATGCCGCTGTGCTGCGTGAGAAGGTAAAACATACCAATGTTGAGCAGCGTAGTGGCCACGCCAACAATGGCGTACAGCACGATCTCGCGATGGCGCGCGAGAAATTCAGGAATTTTCGCTGGCATCATCAGGACGGTTTTTTGTGCTGGCACGCGCGGCTTCATCAGCGTCCCGGCGGCGACTGCGGTACTGAATTTCTTCGAGCATTTTGCGGTTGGCAGCAATCAAATCCGCCTGCAGCCCCATAAAAAAGGTCTGTGCACCCATCAGCATGAGAATGGCCGCCAGAATAAGCGATTGTACATGCCCTTCAGCGCCACTGAGCAAAAAACGCACCCCCAGCAGCACCCCAAGCAGAAAAAACGCTGCCCCCACGACACCGAAAAACTTGAGTGGGCGATACATCATATAGGCGCGAATAATCACGCCTGCCGACCGCTGCATGTACGCGCGCATACTGCGAAACAGGCGGGACTCGCGCAACTCCGGATTGGTGCGGATGGGCACGCTGGTGATGGCGATTTTGTTGCGTCCGGCCTGGATAATGGTTTCCAGCGTATAGGTGTATTCATTGAACACATTCAGCCGCAGCGCGGCCTCGCGGCTGAAAGCACGAAAACCGCTGGGTGCATCTGGAATATCGGTTTTGGAGGCGTTGCGCACCACCCAACTGCCAAGGCGCTGGAAGCGTTTTTTCCACACGCTGAAATGTTCCGTAGTTTCAATGGGACGCGCACCGATGACTTCATCAGCGGTGCCGTCCAGGATGGGCTGCACAAGTTTTTCAATATCCTGCGCGTTATATTGGTTATCGGCATCCGTGTTCACAATAATGTCAGCGCCCAGGCGGCAAGCGGCATCAATGCCGGCCATAAAACCATAGGCCAGTCCCTTGTTGCGTTTGAAACGCACAATATGGTCAATGTGCAGCCGCCTGGCTTCGGCAACGGTGCCGTCACGGCTGCCATCGTCAATAATCAGGGTTTCAATGGTGTCAATACCTGGAATGCTTTTGGGCAAATCACCAACAGCAATGTGCAGCGTCTTTTCCTCGTTGTAGCATGGAATTTGAATAATGAGTTTCACGGAGCGTTCCTTTTGATGCGCATGGGATGTGGTGCCGCAGATTTTACACGCGCGAGATGGACGTTGGCTACAATGCCCGCTGCGCCTTGCCACTGTGGCAAGGCGCTTTCGTTTTCCCCTTTCCCTTTTTTCGAGCATGGACGACATTGCAGCGCATGTGGATGCACGCGGGCTGAATTGCCCACTGCCTATTCTTCGCGCAAAAAAAGCGCTGGCAGCATTGGAGAGCGGGCAGTTGCTGCACGTGCTCACAACCGATGCAGGCGCACGTGAAGACTTTGCCGCTTTTGCCACGCAAACGGGCCATGCGCTCGTAGAGCAGCGTGAAGAAGTGAATGGTGTGCTGACTCATGTGCTGCGCCGCCGCTGATGTGTATAGCCACCAGCTGCACGCGGCAGACTTTGCGGGCGATGCGCTGGATGTAGCGCCACAGCTCATCGGCGCGTTGCTGCTGGTGGATGGCGTGGGCGGCGTCATCGTGGAAACCGAAGCGTATGACGAGGCGGATCCCGCTTCGCACTGCTGGGGTGGACGCACAGCGCGCAATGCCGCCATGTTTGGCCCTCCTGGACACGCCTATGTGTATCGCAGCTATGGGTTGCACTGGTGCTTGAACTTTGTCTGCCGCGAGGCAGGACACGGCGCCGGCGTGCTGCTGCGCGCCATGCAGCCCACGCACGGGCTGGCACATATGCGCGCACGCCGCGGCGCTGCGGCGGCAGTTGAGCAGTTGCTCTGTGCTGG
>ONTY01000287.1 GCA_900320815.1 uncultured Pseudomonadota bacterium | reverse complement strand
AGGATCATCACCAGGGCCAGCAGGCCCGCAATCATCTTCTTCATCTTATTCCTTTTCCTCGCTGTTGTCGTAGGTTTCCACGCAGAATCCGAGGTGCCCGCACTTCGTGCAGTGCGAGCGCGGCACCAGAAGGTTGAACGGCGCCCCCGCCTCGGGCGCCGCATTGCCGGTTATTTCTGCATATTCAACAATCCACTGGCGCTCCAGCATCTTGGGCAGGCGGTAAATGACGACGTTCAAGAAGCTTCCGATAAGCAACCCAAAAATACCGAACACTACCGCCGGCAACCAAGCCGCCCATGACGACGACACCATCAAACCACCGCACCAAGTTTGAAGATGGGCAAGTACATGGAAATCACAATACCGCCGATAATTGTCCCCAAAATCACAATAATAATAGGCTCCATCAGGCTGGAAAGACCTGCAACCATTTCATCGACTTCCGCCTCATAAAAGTCGGCAGCTTTGCCAAGCATGTGATCAAGAGAACCTGATTCCTCGCCAATAGCAGTCATTTGCAGCACCATGCTCGGGAAAACGTTGGCATTGGTCATGGCCGCTGTCAGACTTGTCCCTGTGGACACCTCATTCTGAATTTTTTCAGTTGCCGCCTGGTAGACATAATTGCCAGAAGCACCTCCCACAGAATCCAGTGATTCCACCAGTGGCACACCGGCTGCAAACATGGTGGAGAGCGTACGCGTCCAGCGTGCCACAACGGACTTGTCAATTAACTCCCCAAAAATAGGAAGTTTCAGCAGCAACCTATCCATAAAACGCTGCACCTTCTCGCTGCGCTTCCACGCCTGCATGAAAAAGAAGATACCGCCGCCACCAAAAATTGCCAGCGCCCACCACCACTTGACAAAAAACTCGCTCATGGAAATCACGAACAGCGTTGGCGCCGGCAGATCTGCACCAAAACTTGTAAAAATGTCCTTGAAGGCCGGAATCATAAAAATCATGATAACAGCCACCACCAGCACTGAAACAATAACAACTGCTGTTGGATACATCAGGGCTGATTTAATTTTTGCCTTGATGGCCTCCGTTTTTTCCATGTAAGTCGCCAAGCGATCCAGCAAGTCTTCCAAAATACCTGCTGCTTCACCAGCTTCAACCAGGTTGCAATACAACGTATTAAAATGCAATGGGTGCTTGCGGAACGCAGATGCCAGCGACGTACCGGTTTCCACATCGCTGCGGATGTCATTGAGCAGCTTGGTGACGCTGGGATTGGGGTTGCCACGCGCCACAATATCAAACGCCTGCAGCAGAGGCACCCCAGCCTTCATCATCGTCGCCAGTTGGCGCGTGAAGATGGCAATATCCTTCGGCTTGATTTTCTTGCCAGAGCGAGTGCGGCGCTTCTTGATTTTTGATTCAAAAACGAATTCCTTGACGCCTCTGGCGCGAGCGACCTGGGTTGCCATGCGATACTTTCTTCAGGGTGGTTTGACTGTTGGGGAGCCGTTTATTCATTCGTCACGGCCAGAACTTCTTCCAGTGATGT
Source organism: uncultured Pseudomonadota bacterium (assembly GCA_900320815.1). Lineage (GTDB taxonomy): Bacteria > Pseudomonadota > Gammaproteobacteria > Burkholderiales > Burkholderiaceae_C > Ottowia. Next base: position 2,400 of record ONTY01000287.1, on the reverse strand, counting down.
CACGCCAATCTTGACTTTATGCAGCCCGGACTCGCGCAGCGAGCGTACACCTTCCTTGCGCGCCTGCGCCGCAATTTCCAGTGCGCTACCGTCCGCCAAGATAATGCGCTGCATTTCCTCAGAAATCGGCATGACTTCATAACTTCCCACGCGTCCTTTGTAGCCATTGTTGCAGGCGGCACATCCTACTGGCTTATAAGGCGTCCAACTTCCATCCAAATCTTCCTCGGGGAAACCTGCATCTATCAGATTCTCGCGGGGAATATCTACCGGAGCTTTGCATTTCGGGCACAAGCGGCGCCCGAGGCGCTGTGCGGTAATCAAAATGACGCTGGATGCTATATTGAACGGCGCAATACCCATATTGCGCATACGGGTCAACGTGGTGGGCGCGTCGTTGGTGTGCAACGTGGACAATACCAAGTGACCCGTCTGCGCTGCCTTGATGGCAATGTCAGCAGTTTCAAGGTCGCGGATTTCACCGACCATGATAATGTCAGGGTCTTGACGCAAAAAAGCTTTCAGCGCGGCGGCAAAAGTCAGCCCAGCCTTTTCGTTGACATTGACTTGGTTGACCCCGGGCAGGTTGATTTCTGACGGGTCTTCCGCCGTCGAGATATTGACGCCTTCCTTGTTGAGCAGGTTCAGGCAGGTATACAGCGACACCGTCTTGCCTGAACCGGTCGGGCCGGTGACCAGAATCATGCCATACGGTCGTTCGATGGCCGTCATCAGTCGCTGCTTTTCAACTGGTTCGTAGCCCAGCGCATCAATACCCATTTTGGCGCTGCTGGGGTCAAGAATACGGATGACAATTTTCTCGCCGAACAGCGTGGGCAGCGTGCTCACGCGGAAGTCAATCACCTTGCCAGGCGCGAGTTTGAGCTTCATGCGCCCGTCCTGCGGCACGCGCTTTTCGGAAATATCCAGCCGCGACATCACCTTGATGCGCGAGGCGAGCTTTTCCTTGATCACGACGGGCGGGGAAACGATTTCGCGCAGCTCGCCGTCAATGCGGAAACGCACGCGGTAATTGAATTCGTACGGTTCAAAATGCAGGTCGGATGCGCGCATATTAAAGGCATCTACCAGCATTTTATGCAGAAACTTGACGACGGGCGCATCTTCAACGTCGACCTCATCTGCCGATTCCTCCTCAACTGTGGCGTCGCCTGCTTCCAGCTCGTCAAAACCAAATTCGGTGTTGCTGGCCTCTGCCATGCCACCGAGTTCTTCGGCTGCTGATCTGTTGTGTGCGTCAATCAGGCTGGTGAGTTTGTCGTATTCAGCGACAATCCATTCCACAGTGGCTTGAGTGGTGAATTTGATTTGGTCAACAGCATCTGCATCTGAGGGGTCGGCGGTTGCCACTATCAAGCGATTGCCGCGCCGTTTGAGCGCCAGAATGTTGTGCTGCACCGACAACTTGGCATCAATTAAATCGCGCGGCAAATGCGCCATATCCAGTGCATCAACATCCAGCAGCGGTGCCGAAAACACCTGCGAGAGGGTGTGCGCCAAATCAAATGCCGAAACCGTACCCGATTCGGTCAACTCAGCGATGAAGTTCTTGTTGCCCGCCCTAGCCTTTTGTGCAACAGCCTCGGCTGCTTCTTGTGTGAGCTTGCCCGCCATGACCAAGGCACGACCGACGCTGGGCAGCGCGGACGAAACGTACTGGGAAGCCTTGGCGCTGGCAATGGTGGTATTTGCAACAGCCATTCAAAAATCTGACAGTAAGAAATAGAGGGGACGAATCATCGCCGATTGGTGAGTGAATGTAAACGCGCCACAGCTGCGCTGTGTGCAGCAGTTGGCGCGCCGCGGGCAATGGTAGCCGAGCGGCACGGTGCCCTCGCCGCGCCAGCGTTGCCAAAATACCGCATCTCGCAAACTGGCTTATGTACACAGACTGCCCAACAACATGGCCGTCGATGCGTCCATGCTGGCGCTGCCGCCGCGCTGCAGGCAGTCCGCAATGTCGCCCGCATGGCGCTTGCCCAGCTCCACCCCCCACTGGTCAAAGCTGTTCACGCCCCACAGGGCGCCCAGCGCCGCCGTGCGGTGCTCGCAGAGCGCCAGCAGAGCACCCAGGCTGGCCGCATCCGCATCGGGCAGCAGCAGCGTGGTGGAGGGGCGGTTGCCGGGGAAATGACGCTCGGGCGCATCGCCCTCCTGCCCCAGCATGAGCGCGCGCGACTGCGCCAGCGCATTCGCCAGCAGTTTTTCATGGTGTCCGGGCAGGCTGTGTGCCGCGCGGCGCACCAGCACAAACTCCACCGGCACCACATCGCTGCCCTGGTGCAGCGCCTGGAAAAAGGCGTGCTGCCCGTTCGTGCCCACCTGCCCCCAAGTCACGGGCGCGCTGGCAAACGGCAGCGTGAGCCCGGAGCTGCGCAT
>ONTY01000289.1 GCA_900320815.1 uncultured Pseudomonadota bacterium | reverse complement strand
GAGCACAGCGAGCTGGCCATTCGCATCGAGCTGTTTGACGACGAGGTGGAAAACCTTTCCCTTTTTGACCCCCTCACCGGGCGCGTGGTGCAAAGCGTGCCGCGTTTTGTTATTTACCCCAGCAGCCATTATGTGACGCCGCGCGCCAAAGTCATGGCTGCCGTGGAAACCATCAAGGAAGAGCTGGCAGAACGCCTGAAACAATTCATGGACGCAGGCAAACTGCTGGAAGCGCAGCGGCTGGAACAGCGCACACGGTTTGACCTGGAAATGCTCGCCGAACTCGGCCACTGCAAGGGCATTGAAAACTACACGCGGCACCTTTCTGGCGCGCGCCCCGGCGAGCCGCCACCCACACTCACCGATTATCTGCCGCGCGACGCCATCATGTTTCTGGACGAAAGCCACCAGATGATTGGGCAACTGAACGCCATGTACAACGGCGACAGGGCGCGCAAAACCACACTGGTGGAGTATGGCTTCCGCCTGCCCAGCGCGCTGGATAATCGCCCGCTCAAATTTGCCGAGTTTGAGCAGCGCATGCGTCAGGTGATTTTCATGAGCGCCACGCCCGCCGAGTATGAAAAGCAGCATGCCGGGCAAACCGTGGAACAGCTCGTGCGCCCCACCGGGCTGGTGGACCCCGAAATCATTGTGCGCCCCGCCGCGCACCAGGTGGACGATGTGCTGCAGGAAATCCGCACGCGCACGCAGCAGGGCGAGCGCGTGCTCATTACTACGCTCACCAAGCGCATGGCCGAGCAGCTCACTGAATATTTGGCAGAAAACGGCGTAAAAGTGCGCTACCTGCACAGCGATATTGACACGGTGGAGCGCGTGGAAATCATCCGTGACCTGCGCCTTGGCGCTTTTGATGTGCTCGTGGGCATCAATCTGCTGCGCGAAGGGCTGGATATTCCGGAAGTGTCGCTTGTCGCCATTTTGGACGCCGACAAGGAAGGCTTTTTGCGCGCCGAGCGCAGCCTGATTCAAACCATCGGGCGCGCGGCGCGCAATGTGCACGGCACGGCGATTTTGTACGCCGATACCATGACAGATTCAATGAAACGCGCCATTGGCGAAACCGAACGCCGCCGCGCCAGGCAAATGGCGTACAACGAAGAGCACCACATTACCCCGCGCGGCATTGTGAAAGAAGTGCGTGACTTGATTGACGGCGTGTATTCCGGCAAATCAGAACGTGCCACCTTGGGCGCGCACGCCGCCTCCATTGCCGTGGAGGTGGTGGAAATGGGCGAAAAAGAGCTGGCGCAGCACATCCGGCGGCTGGAAAAAGAAATGCAGGAGCACGCGCGCAATCTGGAGTTTGAGCAGGCGGCGGCCAAACGCGATGCGCTTGCCGTGCTGCGAGAGCGCGTGCTGGGGGCAGCGAAAAAAGAGATTCGCTAGGGTATAGATGTTATTGCCAGCAAATCTTGCGGGTAATGGTTTTGAAGAGTGGTTGGTATTTTTTCTGCTGCTATATACTCATCGCCTCTCTATCGCTTTTCCCTTATAAGACGCGGGCAACACAAAGATACCCATGTGTATACGCAAACTGGCTGTGGGTGCTTCTGCCCCAGAATGGGTGAAAAAAAGCGCCCTTTGCGGGCGCTGTCCAAGGGCAAAGCTGGGTTTATTGCAGCCGCGAGAGGTCGCGCACTGCCCCCTTGTCCGCCGAGGTGGCAAGCATGGCGTAGGTTTTGAGGGCGGCGGAGACTTGGCGCGGGCGCGGGCTGGCGGGTTTCCAGCCTTTTTTGTCCTGTTCGACGCGGCGGCGGGCGAGTTCTTCGTCGCTGACGAGCACGTCGATGCGGCGCGCGGGGATGTCGATGCGGATGCGGTCGCCGTCACGCACCAGCCCGATGGCGCCGCCGGAGGCGGCTTCGGGGGAGCAGTGGCCGATGCTCAATCCAGACGTGCCGCCGGAGAAGCGCCCGTCGGTGAGCAGGGCGCAGGCTTTGCCCAGCCCTTTGCTCTTGATGTAGCTGGTGGGGTAGAGCATTTCCTGCATGCCGGGGCCGCCGCGTGGCCCCTCGTAGCGCACGATGACGACGTCGCCAGCTTTCACCAGCCCGCCCAAGATGTGTTCGACGGCTTCTTCCTGGCTTTCGGTGATGTGGGCGGGACCTTCAAAGACGAGTAGGCTGTCGTCCACGCCAGCGGTTTTGACGACGCAGCCATCTTGCGCGATGTTGCCGCGCAGGACGGCCAGCCCCCCTTCCGTGGAATAGGCGTGCGCCATGTCGCGAATGCAGCCGGTGGCGCGGTCGGTGTCCAGGTCTGGCCAGCGTTCGGCCTGCCCGAAGGCTTCTGTGGTGCGCTGCCCGCCGGGGGCGGCGCGGTAGAACTCCTGCACCTCGGCGCTGGGCTGGCGCTGCACGTCCCACTTTTCCAGCGCGTCGCCCAGGGTGGGGGTGTGGACGGTGGGGGCGCCAAGGTGCAGGCGGCCAGCGCGCGCGAGTTCACCAAGGATGCCCATGACGCCGCCGGCGCGGTGCACGTCCTCCACATGGAACTTCTCGGTG
>ONTY01000291.1 GCA_900320815.1 uncultured Pseudomonadota bacterium | reverse complement strand
GAGGTCGGAGTATTGCCGGTCGCGGCAGCCTTGCTCCAGCCCCACGCCGACGATGCCCGCCGAGGCGGTGGCGGTGGCTGGCTCTTCGCCTTCGCTGCCCTCTGGCGTGGCGGGCTGCGCGCTGGCCAGCGCCTGTGTGACCTGCTCGCGCAGCTGCAGCGGCGCGGGCTGGGCGTTGGCCGATTCGCCAAGTGACTGGTTTTTCTCCTGAATCACGGCCAGCAGCGCGTCCTGCTGGCGTGCCCAGGCGTCAAAGCACGCCAGGCGCTCGGCGTTGCCCGGCAGCGTGGTGCAGCGTTGCCAGGCAAGCGTTTGCGTGGTGGCGGCGTCGTCGTTGCTGTCCTCCTTTTCAGCGCCGGGGGCGGCGTGCGCTGCAGCGGGCAGCAGCAGTGCCGCTGCCAGCAGTGCGCTGGCGGGCAGGCGAGAGCAATGGTGAAAGGGCATGAGAAATATCCTTTTCCTTTTTTTTGAACAGAACAAATGCAAAACATATTCAGCGCATCAGCCGCCGCCGCGCATATCCGGGCCATCCGGGTCAGGGCCTGCGCCGGCATTCAGTACGCTTCCACACCCACACCACTGTGTTTGACAGGCGGTAGGGTGTTTCTGAGGCGGGCTTGCCCAGGATGTAGCGCACTTCGTCGCGCTCCATGCCCGGCTTGATGCGCCCGAAAAACGGTGGCGAGAGCACTTGGTCAATGGCGCGCAGCACGCCGCCCGCGTCAAGGCGCAGCATGTAATTGACCACGCCATAGGGCTGGCGGTTGTATTCCAGCGAGCGCGCGCCGCCCGCCTCTTGCCAGATGCGCTCCGGCTGCCCAAGGGCGGCAATCACATCGCCCTCGTTGGATACCCCCGGCTGCAGTCGCTCCAGCGCCACCTTGTCGCAGCCCGCCAGCACCAGCAGCGCTGCGAATGCCGCTGCGGCAGCCAGCGGCCATGCGTTCAGAAGTTTCATTGCCTCGTGCTCCTCGTACGCCGCTGGGCGCAGCGGCTTCCTACAATGGGCGGCGATTGTCGCCTTCCCGTCCGCAGCACGTTTTTTTCCTCGGCCATGTCTTTTTTCCAGCGTCCGCACTACACCTCCGACATCACCCGCCTGCTCGAGGCGCTGCACCACGCCGACCCCACCCTTGAACAGCGTCAGCGCGAGGGGCGAGCACGCTTGTGGGAGCCAGAGATTGATCCCGCCCTGCAAAAGGAGCTGCAAGCGGCTCGCGTGCCGCAGCGCGCCTACGTTTACTACGACAACTTTGGCGCGTAGCTCCCCTCTCGCGCCCTGTTTAAACGGAAACCGGCGAACAGCCGGTTTTTTGGTGCGTTTATATACCATGCGAATAAACTATTGTTTGCCCGTATATTACGCGGGCAATGGTAGATATACCCTCTCATAGTATGAGAAACGATTGGAGTGAGATGATGGGTATAGATTGTCTGCCTGCATATCAAGAGGGAAGTAAGTTGCTCTGTGCTTGGGTATGTAGTGTTTCTGGCTCATTTTCGCCAAGTGTGGCGCACTCGCTCAGCAAGGTGGCGCTGCGCTCCTGGTGCTCGCGCAGCAGTGCATCGGTGCGCTGGAGGAGGGCGAGGGCTTCGCGGCGGATGGCAGCGTCGTTCATGCCGATGGCGGTGCTGCCAAGGGCGGCAGCGCCTGCTGTTGTATCGGTCAGCGTGGCGCGCAGCCGCTCAATGGCGTCAAGAGAGGCTGGGGCAGGGCGCAGCCAGCGGCGCCCGAGGTTGACGCTGTGTCCGTATTCATTGGCGCGAAAAGTGTCGCTGGGGCTGGCACCTTCATTATGAATAAAACCGAAAGTGACGTTCGAGAAAATATCGGCAGTGAGCTTTCCGTTCAGTTTTATCTTTGTTTCCAGGGGCGGATGGGTGTTTTCCTGATAATATATGGTGTCGCCGGGAATGGTGGGCGCGCAGCCGCCTTTCAGCCACCATTTGAGCAAGTTGGCGATACGCTGGTTTTTGCACCGGATGTCGCGTGCGGCTTCGGCGGCGTTGAAAATAAGGTCGTGCCGGCTTTCGTAGCGGATAATATCGGCCAGCACGCTGCTGTCCAGACTGTCCACAGTTTCTGGCAGGGGGAGTTTGCCAAACAGCGCGACGCTGCCCGGCTGATGGCGTGCGCCGTGCAAAAGATAATCAATGGCAGCGGCAGCGACGCAGTGTTTAGAAATACTCGCGTAGTAATGGCTGGCGCAGCACTGCGTGATGCCATCCATAAAGCCACTGACCGTTTCCTCATCACAGCCCTTGGCGCGCAGCAGCCGCTGCAGTGCTGCTGTGATGGCGGCATATTCGGCATTGGGTACGTGCTTTAGCGGGTGTTGCCAGGGCGGCTCGCGATACGGTCTGTTGACTGGAATGCCGTCAGCATCCAGCAGCAGACCTGGTGGGCCAGCTGCCACAATGTCCCTGACAAATGCTGCGCCGCTGGTGATGGTGTAGTTTGGCTGCTGCATATTTTTTGGATGTAAAAAAAGCGCCGTTTTTTAGGCGGCGCTTTTGTGTTTTTATGTGTGTGCAGCGTGTTTTACAGCGCAGCGACCAGGGCGGGCACGGCTTCATTCAGGTCGGCGACCAGGCAGTAGTCGGCGACGCTGAAAATCGGCGCTTCGGGGTCTTTGTTGATGGCCACAATCACCTTGCTGTCTTTCATGCCGGCCAAATGCTGGATGGCGCCGGAAATACCGACGGCCACATACAGTTGCGGCGCAACGATTTTGCCGGTCTGCCCCACCTGCATGTCGGCGGTGGCGAAGCCGGAGTCAACAGCAGCGCGGCTGGCGCCGATGGCGGCACCGAGTTTGTCGGCCCGACCGCCGGAGACGACGACTTTGGCAGAGCCAAGTTCGGGACGGTCACTTTTGGCGATTTCCTGCCCGCCAAAGGTGGCTTTGCCGCCGTCGGCGACGGCGTCCACCTTGGCCACTTCGGCGCTGCCACCAGTGGCGGCAGCAGCTTCAAGGGCAGAGGTGCGCACTGTGATGACTTTGACAGCATCGCCAGACTGCACGGTGGCGATGGCGTTGCCGGCGTAGATGGGGCGCTCGAAGGTGTCGGCGCTCACCACTTTGGTGATGTCGCTCACTTGCGCCACGTTCAGCTTGGCGGCCACGCGCGGGCCAACGCTCTTGCCCATCGCGGAGGCGGGCAGCAGGATGTGGCTGTAGTCCTTGGCTACGGCGAGTACTTGCGCGGCAATGTTTTCCACCAAGCCGTTGGCAAGGGCGGGGCCGTCGGCCAGCAACACCTTGGCAACGCCGGCAATTTGTGCGGCAGCCTGGGCGGCGCCGTCAGCGCCAGCGCCAGCGACGAGCACATGCACGTCACCACCGCAGGCTTGGGCGGCGGCGACGGTGTTGAGCGTGGCGGCTTTGATGGAGGCGTTGTCGTGTTCGGCGATGACGAGTGCGGTCATGTTCGTGTTCTCCTTTCGCTCTTAGATGACTTTGGCTTCGTTGCGCAGCTTGTCGACCAGCGTGGCAACGTCAGGCACTTTGACGCCTTCTTTGCGTGCGGGCGGTTCGCTGACTTTGACGACTTTCAGACCGCTGGCGGTGTCCACACCCAGGTCGGCGGGTTTGGTTTTTTCCAGCGGTTTTTTCTTCGCCTTCATGATGTCGGGCAGTTTGGTGTGGCGCGGCTCGTTGAGTTGCAAGTCAGCGGTGAGGACAGCGGGCAGAGCCAGTTCCAGGGTTTCTTTGCCGCCGTCAATTTCGCGCGTGACTTTGACTTTGTCGCCGGCCACTTCCACTTTGCTGGCGGAGACCGCTTGCGGCCAGTCGAGCAGGGCAGCGAGCATTTGACCGGTTTGACCGTTGTCGCCGTCAATGGCTTGTTTGCCAACGATGACGAGTTGAGGCTGTTCTTTGTCCACAATGGCTTTGAGCACTTTGGCGACAGCCAGCGGCTGCAGGTCTTCGGCTTCGACGAGCACGCCACGGTCTGCACCCATTGCCATTGCGGTGCGCAGCGTTTCTTCCGCTTTGGCGGGACCGCAGGAGACGGCAACGATTTCAGTGACGGTGCCTTTTTCCTTCAGCCGCACTGCTTCTTCCACAGCAATTTCGTCGAAAGAGTTCATGCTCATTTTGACGTTGGCGATGTCCACGCCGCTCTGGTCGCTTTTGACGCGCACCTTCACATTGGCATCGACAACACGTTTGACGGCCACGAGTGCTTTCATATGTGCTTCTCCAAGGGGTTGCAAAAAAAGGGCTGGCGCGTGAGCCGCGCCAGTCTGGAAGGCAATTGTACTGGCCAAATGGGCTATTTTTCACGCTGCCGTTGCAGGGGAGGTTATGGGGCAGGGGGGGAACTGCAGCCAGCAGATGCCAGGGAGTTTGTTGGCGAGGTGCGGCGCCCAGTTTTCCAGCGTGGGGGCGAGCCATTGCCAGGGACCTCGCGGGTGGCGGTAGGTGACGTTGTGCACCTCAACGGGCTGTCCGATCCAGCGCGAGAGCGTGGGCTGCAGCGCAGCACGGTCGATGCCCCAAGGCATGGGTGGTGTGCGATAGCTAGAGGTGACCATCCAGCCCCAAGGGCTACAACTCAGCTGTGAGAGCGCCAGATTGAGGTAGTCAAACATGAGCAATGAGCCGGGAAAACGCTGCGCCAGCGCGTGCAGCAGTTCGGCCAATTCACTTTCGCGGAAATACATGAGCAGCCCTTGCGCACTGATGAAGGCGAGGCGGCCAGCGGGCACATCGTCAAACCAGGAGGTGTCAAAGGCGCTTTTGGCAATGTGCCAGTGCTGCGTGTCGGGTTGAATAAAGCGTTCGCGCACTTCAATGGAGCCGGGTAGGTCAATGCTGACCCACAGCGCATCTGGCGGCAAGTCAATGCGGTAACGCTGCGTTTCCAGCCCCTCGCCGAGGTTGATGATGAGGCCGTTGGGGCTGGCAGCGAGGAAGGCGCGGATGTGTGCGTCAAAAAGCTGCGCGCGCACAGCGTGCGAGCCGTCAGGCGGACCAAAACGCCGCATGTAGTCGTAGTCAATGGAGCGGTAAATCTCCAGGCATTTTTCGTCGCGGATGCAGCCGTCGGGGCGGGCAGCTTCGCTGGCGCGGTTGTGGAGCGTCCAGAGCATGGTTTCGGGCACGCCGCTGAGTTGCTTTTGCATGGTTGTGCTTTTGTCTCCTGTGTGTGCATGGCGGTGGAAGCCGCGCGCAGTCGCCCAGTGGTGCAGCAGTGCGTGCGTTGCGGCGGGGGGAGAATTTCAATTCGTCCAAGAATCGCTGGGCACGAATCAGGAGTCTCGGGTTTTTGCCCTCAGCTTCTTTGATGACTTCCTGCACGTGGGCACGGGCAGCTTCAATGTCGCCAAGCGAGTAGGAGACTTCTGCCAGCTCCAGCTTGGTGGCCAGTGGGTCTTCATCGGCGTCTTCGGGCTGTTCGGTGTCTGCACTTTCGGGCGCACGCGAGTCTGGGTCAATCGTCAACTCGTCCATGTTGAAGTCGAGCATGCCTTTGCTGCTGTCAGCAGCGTCGGCGGCGGGTTCCACGATGACGGGAATCTCCGGCACAACAGGTTCGGGAGCGACTGGCGCTGGGGCAGCTTCGGGCGCTGGCTCGGCGGCAGGAACCTTCAGTTCAATGTTGTCGTCAATCGTGAAGTCCATGCCTGCATCCACTTCCGGCTCAACGGAGGGCGCGGCGGACGGGGGCGCCAGCGGCTCTTCGTCTTCTTCGGGTTGCTGCGAGATGCCAAGGTCAATATCCAGCGAGCCGCTGTTGCCAGAGTCCTCAGGCTGCACCGATGGCGCCAGCGGCATTGTGTCGGCGCCAAAGCCGGGACGCTGAGGAGCAGCCGGGGCAGATGGGGCTGCAGGTGCACCGCCAGATTTGTAGAGCGGGTTGGAGGGGTCAAGCTCAGCGCCGAGGGTGGCGATGGCTTCCCAGTCAATGCCATGCCCTTGAGAGATGGCGTAGGCTTTGTTGGCTACGTCTTCGAGTGCGCGGGCGTCGCGCCGCTTGCTGTAAATCTCGGCGAGTTTGCGGTGGATGGCAGTGCGGCCAGACTGTGTGACGAGAGCCTCGGTGAGGATTTCTTCGGCTTGCACGTCGCGACCATAAGCCAAGTAGACATCAGCCTCTGCCACGGGGTCGACGTCGCCAGCAGCGTCAAGCTGGCTGGGCGAATAAATCATGGATAGGCCGCCGACGGCGCTGGAATTGGCGTCTTTGGAGTCACCGCGGTCAGCTTCACCAGAGCCGAGCCACGAGTTGGGGGCTTGGGCGCTGTTTTCGCTGCCGATAAAGTCGCTGTTGAGCGCCGTGGCTTTCTTTTTCTTGAGCAAACGCCAGCCACCGTAGCCGGCAAGCAAGGCCAGCAGACCGCCGATACCGAGTGGAATCAGCGGGTTTTTCGCCAGTCCACTGAAGAAAGATTCTTGGGGCGGGGGCGGGGGTGGTGGCGGGGTGCGCCGTGCAGCTGGGGCACTGGCACGTTGTTGCTGCGGGCGCGCAGCCGGAGCCGGTGCCGGGCGTGAAGCAGGCGCCGAAGCCGGGCGGGCTGCCGCTGCGGGCGCAGTGCTGGCGGCAGGAGCTGGGCTGCTGGCAGGTGCAGGTGCAGGCGCCGCCGGCGCCGGTGGGGGCAGGGCGGGCGCTGCTGCGGACGC
>ONTY01000292.1 GCA_900320815.1 uncultured Pseudomonadota bacterium | reverse complement strand
AAAAAAGCCCGCCTAAGAGCTGGCTTTTTCCATTTCCAGGCCGATTCTGTGCGGAATCTCGGTCACGAGCGCGTTCCCCATGCAGAAGGCCCTGCGGTTGTCGCTCATCCCATCGGTCCAGCCCTTCGGGAAGCATTGGAGCGCGTCCAGCTCGTCGGGCACGAGCCTGCGGAGCCTCCCAGAGTCGCCCCTGACGACGTGCTTCATGCGGGAGGGGCCAGAACCGCCCTCGGACGTGAGAATCGTGCGCGACGGCTTGTCCACGTCGTCGGGGAAGGCGACTGGACCCTCCGAATAGACGTACTCGAAGCCGTTCCTTGCCTTGCGGTGCTCCTTCTTGGCACCCTTGAGGTACTCCCAGCGTTCCAGGGACTCAGGCGAGATGAAATACTGCCCTGGAACATCCGAGTCGGGAACCATGACGTCCCGCACGGTGCGGCATGCGCCGTCGCGCTGCGCCGCCACAAGCGAATGCGTAGTACCCAAATCAATGCCCACGGCAAGGCGCCGCTGATGCGGCGCGGGGGACTGGCCGGGTTCGGAAATCTGCAGGAGTGGCATGGTAATAGCTGGGTATTGATTGGTTGCCGGCTTCATAAGCCAGCGATGGCACGTCAATGTTGCAGGTATTTGTAGGGGCGCAATTCATTGCACCCCAGTGCGAACATGAGCCGGGAGGGCGCGATGAATCGCACCCCTACGGTGATTGTCATTGGGTATTGCATGGTTACCCGCAACATGTGCCGGTGACGGGATACAAGATTGCAGAGTATGCGCCGCATCAATAAAACTGCTGACAGGCATACACCTTGCCAAAATTGCCTGCGGCCAAGTCCTGCTTGCGAATCCAGAAATACAGGGCGCCGCAATCACCAAACATGATGTCTGCGTAATCGTCAACGTCAATGCTGTCAAACTGGAACAGCAGCACCCAGTCATTCATGCCAGCTTCCATTGCAGCCTTGGTTTCAGGGTTTTCCAAAGCATCCCAGTCCACATCCATGAACGCCACCTGGCACTCATCTTGCATCGGGTTTTGGATGGTAAAGGGATAGCCCAACAGCTTGCAGCCACTCTCGGCTTTGTTGTGTTTTTCGTATTCGTCGTCGTCCGGCTCTGTGTCGCCCAGCAGCTCTTCCGGCCAGTCATTGCTCACCGGGCGGCTGGTGCGGGTGGAAAATGTGAGCGCCAATTCTGGAATATCGGCATCTTCACCCATATCATCTGGCAGCGCCATGCGCTCCAGCGCCGTGCCGGGCGGAAAATAAAACACGCGCGCCCCGCCCTGGTCGCACATGCCGCCATCATAAAAGCCTTCATAATCAAAGAAAAAAGCCACATGCCCGGATTTTGGCAACGCCCCTTCCTTGTCAAACGCAGCAACTTCCGCCAAATCAAACTGCGCCATGAAGGAAAGCGGGCGCTCCATGTCTTTGCGTGCAGCGTCCACCACACCAAACCTGTCTTTATAGCGTGGCCACACAAACCCGGCGGGCACATCGGGGCAGCCGCCGATTTTGCTGGCGCCCACGGGGATGGGGGCTTCTGGCTTGGCGTAGTCAATATGGATTTCCGGCTTCTCGTGCGCTTTGAGCCAGGCTTCAATGCGTTCGTGTATGTCGCTCATGGATGTGCTCCTGTTTGCCATTTGGTGATGGGTATTGCTTCATCGCCGGCAATATTTGTCGGCATTCACATGTACAATGAATGAGTATATGGTTGATGCCAGCCCTCACTGCTTGTCAAGGTTGAGCATGAAGCTGGAGGCGCCTTGGCCGGCGACGACCTGCGGCGGCTGACCATTCCATTTTTCAATCCATTTGAGCTGCACATATTCCGCGCCGCCCTGGCTGCGAATGGCTTCGGCCTGAATACGAATGGCTTCGGCCTCTGCCTGTGCCTGGACAATGCGCTGCTCCGATTCAATTTTGGTGCGCTCCAGAATGTTCTTGGCCTTGAGCGTGTTTTGCGCCTCGGTCTGTTTGGCTTCAATGGCGCGGTTGAATTCCGGGCTGAACTGAAAATGCGTCAGTTGCACATCTTCAACGAGGATATTGTAGCGTTGCAAGTCGCTTTTCAGGATGTTGTCAATTTCCTGCTTGGCGGCGGCGCGGTTGACAATCAAGTCTTCAGCCGTGTGTTTGGCAGACACGGCTTTCAGCGTTTCCTGGATGCGCGGCTTGATGATACGGTTTTCCACGTCAAAATGGGTTTGCGTATAGATTTCTGCCAGCCTGGCCTGGTCAAAATGGTAGTTAATCGTGATGGAAGCCATGACGACTTGCAAATCGCTGGAAGCCGCCTCGGCTTCTTCCGAGGTTTTCAGCGTCGTCACGGGTACGCTTTTTACCGTCTGGTAAATCGGGATTTTAAAATGCAGCCCCTCGCCCGCCACCGAGGTCAGCTTGCCCGCTGAAAACACCAGCTTGCGCAACGGTTTTATGGTTTAATTTGTGTTTTCGTTTCAGACTGACTCTGTTCTGACAGGTTC
>ONTY01000294.1 GCA_900320815.1 uncultured Pseudomonadota bacterium | reverse complement strand
CGAGGGCTGCGGCGTGTCCCTGGGCAAAGCCCTCGGCGCGCCCATCTTCCAGCCCCCTCTGATAGCTGCACGCGCTCAGGCGCGCACAGACGGCGGCGGTCAGCAGGGCAATGGCGACGGTTTTCAGCCGTGTGGTGTTCATGGCAGTGCCAGCAGCCGCTCTTGCAGCCGCTGCCCTTGCATACGTTCACTGCTCTGCGCTGCTGCATCATCTGGTGCCCACACCGCTCCCCACTGGGCGTAGCGCGGCTGCAGCACCAGCATGATGCGGCGCGGGTACGTCGTGTTCTCTCTGCAATGCGCGCTGCTTCGCCCGCGCGCGCCGCAGGCGGCGTCTATCTGGCGGCGCGTGGGCGCTTTCAGGCCAATGGTGGCGGCCTCGCGGGTCACATTGCCCTCGCCGCCGTTGTAGCCGCGCAGCGCGAGCCACAGGCGATCAAAGCGGCCAAGGTGCGGAAAGTGTCTGCCCATGCGCTCGAACAGGAAGGCGTCGTAGCCCGCCAGCGCGCGCAGCGCCCAGGTGGGGTTGTGCGGCTGGCAGTCACCGGCTGCAATCTTCTGCCTCTGGCACCACCAGCGGGCGGTGGCGGGCATGAACTGCGCCATGCCGCGCGCGCCCACGCGGCTGACGGCGGCAGGGTTCCAGCCACTTTCCTGCTGCACCTGCGCGGCCATCGCCGCAATGGGCGCATCCAGCCCCCATTGCTGGTGCGCGGCGCGCACAAGGGTGGAGCGCCAGCGCCGGGCGGCGGCGGGGGGCTGCGCCTCCTGCGCCCCTGCGGGTGCCATGAAGGTCGCACTTACAAGGGTGAGGTGCAGCAAAAGTGCAAAGGCGTTGCACCGCATAGCAGCACCTTCAAGCACCCAGTCCCATTGCCAGCATGGCGGCGGCGACGATGAGGGCGCGGCGCAGGCCGGCAGCAGCGAACTGCAGCGGTTGCTCATCAGCCGTGTAGGGGTTGGGGCGCGCGTAGGGGAAGATGCTGCGATCTATCCAGTAGCCGGCGACGGCTGCCGCTGTGACGAGCGAGAGCTTGTAGATGCTCACCGGCAACTGCTGCGGCGCAATTAGCGTGATGAGCAGAGCCAGTGCGATGCTGGCAGCAAGCCAGCCAGACATGCGCCAGCGCGGCTCTGAGCCAGCGGGCGCTGTGCCAGCGGGCAGCACAGTGTCGGGAGCGGATGGTGTGGATGGTGTGGCGGCAGATTCAGTCATGCCCCGCATGGTGCGCTGGGACGGCAGCAGCACCCAAGGAAAGCCGTTTGCAAAAAAACAAGGGCGCCCCACACACGCGGGGCGCCCTTGGGGGGACGGGCGGGGCGGCGGCTGGCAGACCCTAGAACAGGCTGCCCTGCCGCTGAGCCATATCCTCAGCGCGCGCGGCGGCGATGATGCGGCGCACCCGCACCTCGGTGAGGCCGTATCGCAGGGAAAGTGCGCGGTAGTTGCGCCCGTCAAAGGCGGCGTAGATTTGCCGGTTGCGCTGCGTGATCTGCGCCATCAGACCCTTGGGGATGTAGAGGGCGGTGCCGCCAAAGTCCGCCGAGAGCCGCTGCACCTGCGCGGCGACCAGCGGCGCGGCGTGCTGCGCGTCCATGCCGCCCGCGTCCATGAGCGCGGCCAGCAGCGCCAGCGCCACATCGTGCAGGTCAGGCGTGGTGCGCGCGGGCAGCGCAGCAGCCAGCAGCGCGGCGTCTGCGGCGCTGGGGCGGGTGGTGGCGGGGCGGGTGGTGCCTGGCATGGCGGCGCTGGCCTTTTTATCAGCACTGGGCGGCGGCGCGCTTTACGCGCGCCCCAGCCACAGCTTCATGCTCTCTATCAGGCGCTGGCGCTGCGCCTCGCTCGTCCAGCGCAGGTGCGCCACGCCCGTGATCTTGTGCACCCAGTGGTGCAGCGCGGCGGGGCTAGGGTTGTCCAGCCGGCCTGCCTTGCCCAGCGCATACCACAGCGCCCAGACTTTGCGCTCTGTGGGTCTGGTCTGGCTCTTGTAGCGCGCGCTCTGGTCAAAGCGCCCCACGCCCATGCGAGCAGCGAGCAGCAGCAGGTGCTCGCGCACCTTGGCGCGCTCGGGCAGGGTGCAGAGCTTGGCGCTGTCCTTGCCCGTCAACTGGCGCAGCAGGGCGCGGTAGTCTGCCTCACTCATGCGGCACAGCCGCGCCAGGGTGTGGATGGCTGCGAGGTGGTCGGTGGCGGGTTTTTTGGCGCTCGCGACCCCACGCTCGCCCACAAGAGGCGCCCCTACAGAGGCGGCGGTGTGTGCTGTGTCAGCCATCATGCAGACATCCTACTTTCAGCAGACGCCGCACGCAGCGTGGCGTAAGTGCCGCGCGCGAGCATGTTGGCCGCGCTGGCGCTGATGCCCAGCCGCTGCCCCACATCGCGCCAGGGCAGCCCCAGGCCGCGCAGCTCGCGTGCGCCCTGCGCCAGGCGCTGGCACTCGCCCAGCGAGAGTGCGCGGCGCGCTGTGCGGCGCTG
>ONTY01000313.1 GCA_900320815.1 uncultured Pseudomonadota bacterium | reverse complement strand
AGATGCAGCCGGCTGGCGCGCGCTGCACCGTGCGGCTGGCCGATGGCGTGCAGTCGCTCGCAGGCAGCAGCGCACAAGGAAACATTGGGCCGTGGCAGTTTTTTGTGCCTGGCCCGCGTGTGGAAAACACCCGCCCCTACGACGGCGCCAGAGATATTGAAGAAGAACAGCACTTTGCCGTGCAATTCACTGGCGCACCTGCGCCGCAGAGCGTGCTGGAGCACACCTGGTGCGCCACAGAAGGCGTGGGCGAGCGCGTGCCCGTGCGCATCCTGGAAGGTGAGGAGCGTCATGCAGCGCTGCGCAATTGGATGCGGCAAGAGGTGGAAAAAGCGCCGGACAACTTCCTGGTGCTGGCGTGCCAGCGACGCTTTGCCCCAAAAGCAAAGGTGCAGATTGTGTTTGGCGCTGGCATCACAGCGGCCAACGGCACGCCCAGCGGCAAAAACCAGGTGATGAAGTGGGAGGTGCGCGAGCCGTTTACGGCTTCCATGAGCTGCGAGCGCGAAAACGCCAACGCTCCCTGCATGCCGCTGCGCCCAATTCGCCTTGATTTCAGCGCCCCGCTGCCGCTCGCGCAGGCGCTGCAGGCGCGGCTGAAAACACCTGCGGGTGACATTGCCGCCACCCGCGACAAAGACGATAAAGAGGCGCCCGACACCGTCGTGGACTGGGTGCAATTCCCCGCACCACTGCCTGAATCTGCACGTGTTGCCATCACGCTGCCAGAAGGCGTGCAAGACGCCAGTGGACGCCCTCTGGAAAACGCCGCGCGCTTCCCGCTGGAGTTCAGCACCGGCGCCATGCCGCCGCTGGCGAAATTTGCCGCCGCGCCCTTTGGCATCGTGGAACGGTATGCCGAGGGGTCAGACGACCCGGCGCTGCTGCCCATCACGCTGCGGCGCGTGGAGCCGCAGCCGCGCCTGCAGCTTTCGTCGCTGGTGCTGTCCAGCGACGCCGAGGTGATGGACTGGATGCGGCGCGTGAGCGCGTTTGAGGACTGGTGGGTGTCGCGCGAAGACGCTGTCAAACTCGTCAGCACTCCCCTGCCCCCGCCCACGCCCAAACAGATTGAAGAGGACATGGAAAACATGGTGGAGGCGCGCGTGCTCTCGCTGCTTGCCGGCAAGAGCGGCGTGCAGACCGTGGAAGTGCCCGCTGGCGAGGCGGCAGAGGCCGGTCAGCGCCCGTTTGAAGTGGTGGGTGTGCCGCTGCAGCCTGGGTTTCAGGTGCTGGAGCTGGCCTCGGATGAACTTGGCCGCTCGCTGCTGGACGAAGACTACGGCGCGCAGCGCCGCATGGTGGTGCGCACCAGCGTACTCGTCACCAACCTTGGCGTGCATTTCAAACTGGGGCGCGAGGGCGCGTTGGCGTGGGTGACGACGCTGGACAAAGGCCAGCCCGTGGAAGGCGCGACGGTGCGCGTGAGCGACTGCAGCGGCCAACAAGTGGCCACGGCGCGCACTGACGCGCTGGGCATGGCGCGCCTGGAAGGCATTGCGTCGCAGCCGCGCTCGTGCGAGAACCAGATTGGCGACTACGAATACGCCAACAGCTACTTTGTCAGCGCGCGTGCTCCCGCCGCCAAAGGCGGTGAGGACTTTGCCTTCACCTGGTCGAGACGGTATCCATGAAGCACTTCCTGCGCACCGCCACCATGCAGGGCTTCGGCCTGCC
The DNA here is from genome assembly GCA_900320815.1 of uncultured Pseudomonadota bacterium. Lineage (GTDB taxonomy): Bacteria > Pseudomonadota > Gammaproteobacteria > Burkholderiales > Burkholderiaceae_C > Ottowia. Next base: position 4,756 of record ONTY01000313.1, on the reverse strand, counting down.
CACGCTGGATCCAGACACCCTCGTCATCCGCCACACTGGCAGTGGGCAGGAGTTCAAGCAGCCGCTCGCTTGGCGCGCCACCGCCACTGGCGGGCGCAGCGCCGAGAGCGCGTTTGCCATCCCGAAAGCAGCACGGCTGGGCGAATACGAAATCGTTTTGCAGCGCGATCAGAAAAAAGCCGAACGTCAGCACCTGCCCACGCAACTGAACAGCGGCAGCTTTCGCGTGGAAGAGTTCCGCCTGCCTGTGATGAAGGGCAGCATTGCGCCAGAGAGCAAAGAGCCGCTCATCGCAGCGGCGCGTGTGCCGCTACACATGCAGCTTTCTTACATCTCTGGGGGCGCCGCCAGCGGCCTGCCAGTGCGTGTGTCGGCCATCGCCCGCCCTTGGACACCATACTTTGCCGGCTGGGAAGCATTCAGTTTTGCCCCGCCCAGCCCCGCGCAAGACACCAGCAGCGAGGACGAAAACAGCGATGAGGACAGCGGCAGCGGGCGCCGCACCATTGCCGACCGCCTGCCCATCACGCTCGACGATGCTGGTAGCGGGAAACTGGTGCTCGAATCCATCCCCACCTCCCCGCAGCCACAGCGCCTGACCATTGAAGCCAGCTACGACGACCCCAACGGCGAAGTGCAAACACTCAGCCACCGCACCACGCTTTGGCCGGCGGGCGTCATCGTGGGTGTGCGCGCAGAAAGCTGGGTGGCCAGCGGGCGCGAAGCACAGGTACACATTGCCACTCTTGGGCTGGACGGCAAACCGCAAGCGGGCGTGCACGTGCAGGTGCGCGCCCAGGCGCGCATCACCACCAGCAGCCGCAAGCGTCTCGTAGGCGGCTTCTACGCTTACGAGAACCACACCGAAATCAAGAACCTTGGCACCGTGTGCAGCGGCAGCAGCGACGCGCGCGGGCTGCTGCAGTGCAGCGCCAAGCTGGACGAGCCGGGCGAGATTGAGCTGGTCGCCATCGCGCAAGACGCCGACGGGCGCAGCACCAGCGCCGCCGGCAGCATCTGGGTCACGCAGCATGGCGAATTGTGGTTTGGCGGCGAAAACCACGACCGCATGGACGTGCTCGCGGAGCAAAAACGCTATGAGCCGGGCGATGTCGCGCGCTTTCAGGTGCGCATGCCCTTCCGTCGCGCCACGGCGCTCGTCACTGTGGAGCGCGAAGGCATCCTGCACGCGCAAGTACAGCAACTCTCCGGCGACAACCCCATCGTTGAACTCAAGGTTGACCCCGCCTGGGGGCCCAATGCCTACATCAGCGTATTGGCGCTGCGCGGGCGACTCACCGAAGTGCCCTGGTACAGCTTCTTCACCTGGGGCTTCAAAAGCCCAATGCAGTGGTGGCATGCCTTCCAGGAAAGCAAGAGCAGCCTGACGCCGCCCACAGCAATGGTGGATTTGAGCCGTCCTGCCTTCCGCTTTGGCATGGCAGAAATCAACATTGGCGACGCCGCGCACCGCATCAACGTGAGCGTTGAAGCTGACCGCGAGAGCTACCCCGTGCGCGGCACCGCCCGCGTCACCGTGCGCGCCACACTGCCCGATGGCAGCCCAGCCGCAGGCGCCGAAGTGGCACTGGCAGCCGTGGACGAAGCACTGCTGGAACTGCTGCCCAACCGCTCCTGGCGCCTGCTGGAAGCCATGCTCACACGCCGCTCTTGGGGTGACACCCTGCTGCTTTGGCAGCCGCGTCTGGTGCTGGATGCACAGGGCAGCGCCACCGTTGCCGTACCGCTCAACGACGCACTCACCCGCTTTGCCATCGCCGCCATTGCCGACAGCGGCACCGCCCTCTTTGGCAGCGGGCGCGGCAGCATCCGCACCTCGCAAGACTTGCAACTCATCAGCGGCCTGCCGCCGCTGGTGCGCGCGGGCGACCAATTCAGCGCCCGCATCACGCTACGCAACACCACGCAGCAGCCCATGCAGGTGAGCGTGACCGCCAGCGCCGAGCCACTGACGCTCGAGCCTCAAAACATCGACATCCCCGCTGGTGGCGCGCGCGAAGTGCAGTGGGATGCCACTGCGCCCGAAGCTCTTGCCTACGCGCGCACACCCGAACTGACTTGGACGATTGAAGCGCACGACACCGCCAGCGGCGCCAAAGACGCCCTCCGCGCCAGCCAGCGCGTGCTGCCTGCCGTGCCCCTCACCGTGCAGCAAGCTACGCTTGAACGCCTCAGCGACGCGCTCTACACCGCCCCCGCTGCCGCGCCCGCTGACGCACTGCAAGATGGCGGGCGGGCACGCGGCGGGCTGAAATTGAGCTTCGCTCCCAGCCTCGCAGGCAGCCTGCAAGGCGTGCGCGACTGGCTGGAAAACTACCCCCACCGCTGTCTCGAGCAGCAAGCCAGCCGCGCCATCGGCATGCAAGATGCCGCCATGTGGGAGGAACTCGCCGGCCGTATCCCCGCCTACCTTGACGCCGACGGCCTCGCGTACTACTTCCCGCCGCAATCTGAAGGCAACTACGGCAGCGACACCCTCACCGCCTGGCTGCTGGCGGCCACGCACGAAGCCGCACGCGGCAACAAAACCTTCGCCCTGCCAGCTGATGTGCAAACCAAGATGCTTGGCGGCCTGCGCGCCTTTGCCGAAGGGCGCCTGAAACGCGACTTCTGGGCACCGCAGCGCAGCCTTGACGCTCGGCGCCTGGCGGCCATTGAAGCGCTGGCGCGCCACGATGCTGCCACCCCTGCCATGCTGCAAGGCATCAGCATTGACCCCGCCGGCTGGCCCACCAGCGCCGTGCTGGACTGGATGAGCATCCTGCAGCGCATGCAAGACGTGCCGCAGCGCGCCGCGCATCTGGCGCGCGCACGCGAAGAACTGCGTGCCCGCCTCGCATTCAGCGGCACGCGCCTGACCTTTGCCACCGAAGCCTCCGACCACTGGTGGTGGCTCATGGCTGGCGGCGATGTCAACAGCGCGCGCCTGCTGCTGGCGGCCATGAACGATGCTGGCGAGTGGCAGGACGACATCGGACGCCTGGTCACCGGCCTGCTGGCGCGCCAGCGGGGCGGCGCCTGGAGCACCACCAGCGCCAACCTCTGGGGCACGCTGGCACTGCAAGACTTCTCGCGCCGCTTTGAAAGCGAAAAAGTCACTGGCAGCGTGCGCGCCAGCCTGGGCGAAGCGCAAGCCACGCTCAACTGGGCCGATGTGCGCCCCGTCAAGGATGAAGGCGAAATGCCCGAAGTGCCCCACGCCTTCTACTACGGTGCCGCGCCGCAGCCCGGCCAGCTTGCCGGCAACACCCTCACCTTGCCTTGGGCACCTGGCGCTGGCGAAGCCACGCTCACCGTCATGCACGAAGGCAGCGGCGCGCCGTGGATGACCGTGCAGGCACTCGCCGCCATCCCGTTCACCGAACCGATGGCCGCTGGCTACCGCCTGCACAAAACCATCACCCCGGTAGAAATGGCCGACCGCACCCTGCCCGCCGGCCACTACTCACGCGGCGACGTGCTGCGCGTGACGCTGGACATTGACGCCCACGCCGACATGAGCTGGGCCGCCATCTCTGACCCCATTCCCGGCGGCGCCACCATCCTTGGCAGCGGACTGGGGCGCGACTCCAGCATCGCCGCCAGCGTAGGCGAGCGCACCGGACGCACCCGTGCTCCCACATTTGAAGAGCGCAGCTTTGAAGCCTTCCGCGCCTACTTCGACTACCTGCCTCGCGGCCCCGCCAAAGTGGAATACACCATGCGGCTGAACAACAGCGGCACCTTCCACCTGCCACCCAGCCGCGCCGAGGCGCTCTACGCGCCCGAAATTTTCGGCATCCTGCCGAACAGCACCATCACCGTGCGTTGACGCGCGGCACACCCGCAGCCATCCCCGCCCCAGTATTCAAAACACTGGGGCGGGGATAAACACCTTATCACGCCATCCCCGTTCCAACCGCTAAAAAGGCACAACCATGAAACGTCGCCACATCCTCACCACCTTCCCCGCACTGCTTGCTGCCTGCCTGCCTGCCTTTGCACAAGAAGCGCAAAAGCTGCAAGAAGCAAAAAACGAGCAATCTCCCCAAAAAGAAAACGCCGCCATGAAACACCCTGCCACCGTTCCACAAAAAGCCACCATCTTTATCACCGGCTCCACTGACGGGCTGGGGCACGCAGCCGCCAAAATGCTGCTGGAGCAAGGGCACCGCGTGATTGTCCATGCGCGCTCTGGCGAGCGTTTTGATGCGCTGGAAGATTTGAGCGCAATGGGCGCCATCAAAACTGTGGGCGACCTCGCTGAAATTGTTGACGTGCAAAACCTCGCGCGTCAGGTCAACACCATCGGCACTATGGACGCCATTATTCACAACGCTGGCGTTTACCGGGGCGACAAAGTCATGCTTGTCAACACCGTTGCACCCTATCTGCTCACTGCCTGGATTCGCCGCCCCAAACGCCTCATTTATATCAGCAGCGGCATGCACCGCAGCGGCAATCCAGAAAATCTCAAATTCCCTGCTGGCAGCTATTCCGACAGCAAACTTTTTATCACCACCATTATGGCCGCCACTGCACGCCTGTGGCCCGAAGTAGCGTGCCACGCGGTTGACCCTGGCTGGGTGCCCACAAAAATGGGCGGCGCCAACGCTCCAGACGATTTGCGCCTGGGGCACCTGACGCAAGAATGGCTGGCCACCAGCAACGACGCCCAGGTGCTGCAAAGCGGCGGCTATTGGCACCATCAACAGCGCCAGGAGCCGCATCAAGCCGTGGGCAACGTAGAGTTTCA
>ONTY01000297.1 GCA_900320815.1 uncultured Pseudomonadota bacterium | reverse complement strand
GCAAAAAACCAGATTGGGCAGGTTGCCGGACTGGCGTGGACGGAAGCAGGTGGCGACTTGCTCACCATTGAAGCTGCTGTCATGCCCGGCAAGGGCAACATTCAGCGCACTGGTCAGCTTGGTGATGTGATGAAAGAGTCTGTGGAAGCAGCGCGTACCGTCGTGCGTTCCCGTGCGCGTGCGTTAGGCATTCGTGATGAAGTTTTTGAGAAGCAGGACATCCACATCCACGTGCCTGATGGCGCCACACCCAAAGACGGTCCCAGTGCGGGCGCCGCAATGGCTACGGCAATGGTCTCGGCGCTCACTGGCATTCCAGTGCGCGCTGATGTGGCGATGACAGGCGAAATTACGCTGCGCGGCGAGGTCACGGAAATCGGTGGATTGAAAGAAAAACTGCTGGCTGCGTTGCGCGGCGGCATCAAAACCGTACTTATTCCAGAGGGAAACCTTAAAAACTTGGAAGAAATTCCTGCCAATGCCAAGGAAGGCCTTGACATCATCGCTGTCAAGTGGATCGACAAAGTGCTGGATGTGGCACTGGAGCACCAGCCTATGTCACTGCCTGCCGATGATGCTGCACTGCCCGAAGAAGCACCGTCGCTTGCGACTAAGCGCAGCACGCGCCGCACCGCTGTGCGCCACTGATACCATGTTGGTAAATAGAGACACTTGATGGAGCAAAGGCGTTTTTAAATCAGGCAAGCGCATTTTTTGCTCTACAATGCGCTACTTCATGCAACGCGGGAATAGCTCAGTTGGTAGAGCGCAACCTTGCCAAGGTTGAGGTCGCGAGTTCGAGACTCGTTTCCCGCTCCACATACCTTGAAAAAGGGAAGCCGTCCAGCTTCCCTTTTTCATGCCCCTCTGGCGCGGTAGCAAAGCGGTTATGCAGCGGATTGCAAATCCGTCTAGGCCGGTTCGACTCCGACCCGCGCCTCCAATTTCCAAACACGCAAAAACAAAGGCGCGCTGCGCTACAAAGCAGCACTTATTCCATCGTGCCTGATGCCTCCAAAACTGTATCCGTGCTATTCCCATCGGCTCATATTGGGTGATGAGGCGAGTTTGAGAGATAGCCGTTAGTGCAGCTTCAAGAGAGGACGGATGAAGCATGCGCTGCTGCTGGAGATGGTGCGGGCATATATGAAAGGCTTTCCAGTAACGGCGTGCGACACGGCGCTGCTGTGCACAATGGATCTGGAAGAAAGCGAAAAAAAGAACATCGAAGCGGCGCTTCCTGCCCATCGTCAGGGCAGGCACGGGAGCCTGCCCCTATCTGCCAGACCTTCGGCTGCGATGGGTATTTCGCCGCTCATCTCCTTGATGCGTCTGCCTAGCTGGCCGATTTGCTCGGCGGTGCCGTCCACTACCTTGGCAACATCGGCCATGGCGCTTTCAAACTCAATGGCTTTTCGCACGCTGGCGCCAATGCCCTCTGTGGCAGCGCGCACGCCATAGATGGCGTCGCGCACCTGGCCGAAGGCATCCAGAACGCCCCCAGTGCTCTCGCGCACTGTTTGCATCTGTTGCTGGATGCGCTGCGCCGCCCGCGCCAGTTCAACGCTGCTGGCGGTGCCGTCGGCGCGCAGCCGCTCGTAGGCTGCACGCATTTTTTCCAGTTCTTCGCGCGCCTCCTGTGCCTCGTGCAGACCAAAGAGTCTGCGGTCAGCGGCAGTCTGTGCGGCGGCCTGCGCCGCCGCTTGCAAGCGCGCAAGCTCGGTGGCCGCTGCCGCAGTGGCGGTGCGTAAGGCGCCCTGCGCGCTGCCCAGATCAGCGGTGCTGATGCCCGCCGCGTGTAGAGCGTCGCGCGCGCGCTGCAGGCTCTGGCGCTGGGTGTCAAAGCCCTCTTGCGTGCGGCGCGTGGCATCGCGCAGGCGCTCAAAGTTCTGCTGCGCGCGCTGCGCCTGGGTGCTGTTTTCGCCAAAGTCGCGCGTGGCATCGGCGAGAGCCTGGGCGGCAGCGGCGGTTTGCTGGCGCAGACTTTGCAGGCTGCGGCCTGTCTCTTCTGTGGCGCGCTTGATTGCCGTGAAGCTCTCAATGGCTGCGCTCTGGCTGCCAAGGCGCTCGATCTCGCTGCCCAGCGCGGCAAACTCGGGGCCAGCTTCGCCTGCGGCATCGCCGAGTTGCTCAAACTCGTGCTGCAGGCGCTGTATGTCTTCGCTGCCGCTGGCTTGCGCTTCAATGACAAGCTGTGTGGCAAGAGTGCTGGGGGTTGCCATATGCCTTTTTCCTTTCTGGCACGCGAAGCGCGCCGCGCAGCGCGCAGGCGAGAAGCTGTTGAGACGGCGCGGGTCGCAGCGCGCGCGGCGGTGCGGGAGGCTGCGCGCGAGCGGCGGCGCCTGGCTGCGCTGGATGCTGCGCGGCGCCTGCACCCCAGAGCAGCAATCCCGTAGGATCACCAATCACCGTGAAGCAGCCACCACAGTTGGCAGCAATCACGATGGC
>ONTY01000298.1 GCA_900320815.1 uncultured Pseudomonadota bacterium | reverse complement strand
TCGCGCGCCACGGCCAGCATGTTCTTTGCGCCGAAACAGCAAAGCGTCTGCCACGGCTCTGCAGCGTCAAAGCCAAGCGCATCAAAGACAGTCGCCGCCGTCGCCCATCCCTCCGCCAACACCAGCACCCCAGCGTACGCGCCCGCTGCCCGCCCAAACGGATAGAACAGCCCCTCCAGTGGGCACCCCTTGGCGTTCATCTTGCGGCTCTTGCCGCTGGCGTCAGGGGGGAAGATGCGCTGAAAACCGCGAAGCTCCAGCCACCTTGCGTCAGCAGCAAAGCCATAGGCCGGCACCAGCAGTTCACCATGCCGGCCAAGGCGCAAGGGCGGGGAGTTGTAGGGGGCATCGCTCAATGGATGCCCCTCTATGGCTTTGGCGCGGCAGTAGGCGTGGCCGTCACTGGCAAAGGGCGCGCGATGCCACTCTGTCCGCATCCGCTGCAGCGCCTGGGCGTATTCCACTGCCTGCTGCTGCTCGCGTTCACGGCGCGCAGCCTCGCGCTGCTGCTGCGCCTCGGCCAGCGCCAAGGGGGAAGGGCGGTAACGGCGCGGGCGCTGCTGTCCGCCGTCCTCGCCCCGCCAACGCCATGTGTGGCACTCACCAGTGCGCCAGTCGCCCACCTCGCCCCATGCGCTGCCGTCATGCTGGCGGTATTTCCACTTGCACCAGCCCGCGCGCTCGCCGGCCTTGTCACCGTCCACGCGGAAACGCTGAAAGCCGTCTGCGCCCTCGCGCAGCACGTCAGGCAGCGCGTAGCCAAGCCCTGCCGCGAAGTCGCGGAAACCTTGCTCCGCTTCGTAGTAGCCACTCATGCTGCACCCCCTTTCGCTGCACCGGGCAGCAGCAGCAACGAGTGCAGTTCATGCGCTGCGTCAGTATTTTTTTTGTAGCACTGTGTCCCAGTGCCGGAGAAGAGTGGTAAACTTTTAGTTTCTGTGCACATTATATATTCCAACTGCATAGAAAATGCCCGCAAGGGTGCCGAGGAGGGCAATTTGTAAATTGCCCTTTTCTTTTTTGGCGGGGTTTTAGCTTCCTACACCACTCACCCCACCAAAATAAGCTCTTTATTCGCAGCTTTCTATGCGCAGCATGGAAAGCTGTTTTTTTGCTTCATGCTGCCATCGCGCCCCCCTCCTGCGTTGCTGTGCGCTGCGCGTGAAGCTGGCGCACGAGGGCGCGCAGTTCATCGGCGCTCTTGCCGGCGCGCCGTGCGTCGCACACCGCCTGCATTTCGTCGCCGTCCACGCGCACTGCCCGCGCGCCCCATTTAATAGGCTTGGGAAATGTGCCGTTTTTCACCTGCAGGTAAATACCTGCCCTGGAAAATCCGGTCATGCGCGCAACGTCCGCGATGCGGTAAAACCGCTTTTCATTTTGAGTTTCTGCCATATTTGGCTTTCTCCTTTGCCCCGCTAATGAACAATGCACGAATGCCGGCGCGGGGAAGTCCCTGCACTCGCGCTCGCAGCCGCACTGCGGCTGTTGATAAACATGTGGACAACCTGTTGATAAACTATCTATTTATGTGGAAAAGTCATAATTTTTATGGTTTTCAAGCCAAGTTACGAACATCGTCAGCAATGATAACGGAAGGCAACGGTGCGCATGTGGCGTGGCGAGCAAGATACAAGTAGACTTTCCCTGCATTAATAGCTACTATTTTTGTAGCTAAGTTGCCGTTGCCGCGATGTTCTTCGCAGCAAAAGCGCCACCGCTTCGTTCATGGCATTTCGCAGAGCACCATCACTGCCGCGCCTCGCCCTTGGCGGCCTTGGCTTTAGCGGCTTGGGCGGCCTGTTTTGCCTTCCATGCTGCCAGCAGCGCCGCATCGCCCTCTGCGTCACCATCTGCCAGCGTGTCCAGATAGTCAGCCCATTGCTGCATCATTTCGCGGCGCTGCGGCAGGTATTCAGTGCGGTTGTAGGCGCGTCCGAGTGCATCGCGCACGCTGTGAGCAAGCTGGGCTTCAATATGCCGCCAGTCGCAATGCAGTTGTTCATCGAGCATGGTGCGCGCCGTTGCCCTGAAGCCGTGAACAGTCTGCACACTGGCGGGTACGCCCATATCCAGCAAGGCTTTCCGTAGCGTGTTTTCCGAGATTGGTTTTTTGCGGTCTGCAACGCCGGGGAACACCCATCCCCCATACGCCGGCGCATCCGTGAATGGGCGCAAGCGTTCAAGAATGGCGATGGCCTGCCGCGCCAGCGGCACGATATGCGGCGCGCCGTTTTCCTTGGCATCTTTCTCGCGCTTCATCTTGGCGCTTGGTATCGTCCATATCCCGCCCTCCAAGTCCAGTTCTTCCCAACGCATTTCCCGCAGGTTGCCGGGGCGCTGGAACAGCAGCGGCGCAAGCTCCAAGGCTGCCTGCGTAGTCATAGCGCGATGCTGGCAGTAATGCTGGCGTATGACGCGCAGCAGGCAGCCAAGCTCGGCA
>ONTY01000300.1 GCA_900320815.1 uncultured Pseudomonadota bacterium | reverse complement strand
AGCCAGGCGAACCCGCGGCCCAGAAGCTGGACGTCTAAAAGCTCATCTTTGAGATACATCTCATTAAGGGTAGTGATCTCCAATTCTCCACGGGCAGAGGGTTTAACCTGGTTTGCTCGAGCTGAAACCCCTGACGGGTAGAAATACAGCCCCGTAACCGCATAGTTTGACTTCGGCTCCTTCGGCTTCTCCTCAATGGATGTTGCCTTACCATTCTCGTCGAAGGCAACCACACCGAACCGCTCACTGGGAGGAGTGCCCTTGAGCGTCATTGAAGGCAGCCGCAGACGGCGCGCCGCGCTTGCCGCCCGCCAGACGCGCCCATCTCTGAGCTCGGGCGTGAGCTTGAAGCCATCCGCCAGAAATACATTGAGGAAGGCGGCACCTTCCTGTCTAGCAAAGCGTTTGAGCGCGAAGTGCGCAGCCGCCGCTTTGGAATTGACAAATGACAGAAGACAAAGCCATCGTCACCGACGCCGATGCCTGTCTGCTCATGGCCGCCCGCATTCCGTCACGAAGACCGGCGCAGCGAGCAGGCACGCCGCATCCTCGTGGACAAACGCCGCACCTTCCTTAAATGCTGATAGCACTCTTTCCCTTTGGTATGCTTTCGCCGCCGGCTTCATAAGCCGGTAACTGAACAAATATAGGCAGAGTATCGCTTGCATCCTCGCACAAAAACGGCCTTCCAGTGGAAGGCCGTTACATTGTGGGCGCAGCGGCTTACGCCTTTGGGTTGGCTTTGAGTTGCGCCAGCATGGTGGCGGCGTCGCTGACGTTCACTTCGCCTTGCGCCTCCACATTGAGCGTGACGATGCGGCCATCGCGCACGAGCGCGGAGTAGCGGGCGCTGCGCACGCCGAAGCCCTTGCCTGTCATGTCCAGCTTGAGTCCTGTGGCCTGCATCAGGGCGCCGTCGCCGTCGGCCAGCATACGGATTTTCCCTTGCACACCTTGCGCCTTGCCCCAGTAGCCCATGACGAAGGCGTCATTGGTGGACGTGCACCAGATTTCGTCGGCGCCAGCAGCTTTGAGTGCATCGTAGTGTTCCAGATAGCCCGGCAGGTGCTGCTCAGAGCAGCCGGGCGTGAATGCGCCGGGCACGCCAAACAGCGCGATGGTCTTGCCGGCTGCGGCCTTGGCAGTATCCACAGGGTCAGGCCCAAGCGCACATTCGCCGCCATCAGCGGGTACATACTCATACAAGGTCACGGCGGGAAGCTGGTCGCCAACTTTGAGCATCATTGAACTCCTTGTCTAAAAATGTCAAGCGGAAAGCCATAAAAAAACGGCTCACACGCCAAGTGTGAACCGTTTTGCATTGCTTTGCAGGCGGCGCGTTCAATGGCGCCTCTGCCGATAGGGTTTTACACCACCGAGGCTTTTTGCACCAGGCGCGTGGCGACCCAGCTTTTGGTTTTGGAGATGGGGCGGCTTTCCGTGATTTCCACAATATCACCCATCCTGTATTGACCTTCTTCGTCGTGCGCATGATATTTACTCGAACGCATGACAATTTTACCGTAAATCGGATGTTTCACGCGGCGTTCGATGAGCACAGTGATGGTTTTGGCGCGCTTGTCGCTGACCACCTTGCCCACGAGAGTGCGCTTCAAGGATTTCTTTTCTTCCGTCATGTCCTCACTCCTTGGCGGCAGCCTGTTTTTGCGCCAGCACGGTGAGCGCGCGCGCAATAGCGCGGCGCGTTTGCCCAAGCTGACTGACATTGGAGAGTTGCTGCGTTGCCTTATTCATGCGCATTTTGAAATACGCCGTACGCAACTCACGGACTTCATCTTGCAGCGCCGCCACATCTTTCTGGCGCAATTCAGCAGCTTTTTTGTTTGCCATGTGATCATTCCTCCGCTTTATTGGCCAATCATGCGCGTGACAAACACCGTGTGCAGCGGCAGCTTGGCAGACGCCAGGGTAAAGGCCTCGCGCGCCAGCGCCTCGGGCACGCCGGTGATTTCGTAGAGCACCTTGCCAGGCTGGATTTCGGCGACGTAAAACTCCGGATTGCCTTTGCCGTTGCCCATACGCACTTCGGCGGGTTTGGTGGAAATGGGTTTGTCCGGAAACACGCGAATCCAGATGCGCCCGCCACGCTTGATATGGCGCGTGATGGTGCGGCGCGCCGCTTCAATCTGGCGCGCTGTCAGACGACCACGACTGGTGGATTTCAGTCCGAAGTCGCCAAACGCCACGGTATTGCCACGCGTGGCAATACCGGTATTGCGACCCTTTTGCTCCTTGCGGTATTTTCTGCGTGCTGGTTGCAGCATAGTTATTCTCCTTGTGCGCCTTCTGTGGCTGCAGCAGGCGCGGGCTTGCGCACGCGCGCCGCTGTCGCTTCGGCGGGTTTATCGCTGCCATCGGCAGGCGCCTGGTTGCCGGCACCGCCAGCATTGCGGCGGCTGTTGCGGCGTT
>ONTY01000302.1 GCA_900320815.1 uncultured Pseudomonadota bacterium | reverse complement strand
CCAATTGAGTCTGCCTCCCTTGATTCGTACTGTCTCGACAGCCGATATCGTATGTCACGAAACCTCTTTCCCATCGTTTTTAGCGCAAAGATACGAAAAAAAAGACATCCAACAATCAAAAAGCTGGAAAAAAGTCAGTATTTGAAGTGTGGGAGTCTTTCTCTAACCTTTCGTGAACCCGAGGGCCAATTTTCGGTGTGGGCAGTATGGATTCTGGTACAATTGGCTTGAACAACTAATCTGGTGTATAAGAGCCTATATCACAGAACATATCCCATCCTGGCGTCGACTTATACGCTTTTATGGAACTCTGAGGAACTTTTAATACACATTTTCCAAAGAACCGTTCCTTTAATGCTTTTCTTAATGTGCTCCCATCATCGTCATCAAGATAAAAGGTTGGAGGCGTAGTAGCTGATGGGGTGATCGACGGCGTCGCTTTCGGCAAAGGGCGTTTTGGCGTTGCCGCCGTAGACGCTGGAACTGCTGGCAAACACCAGATGCTCCACGCGCTGCGCGCGGCAGCCTTGCAGGATGTTCGCCATGCCGAGCAGGTTGCTGTCGGTGTAGTCGTCCGGCTGCTCTATGGAGTAGCGCACGCCCGCCTGCGCCGCCAGATGCAGCACGCGGCGCGGCGCGGCGCGCTGGAACACTTCGCGCATGGCCTCCCGGTCGGCCACGTCTAGGCGCTCAAAGGCAAAGCCGGGCAGCGCGCACAGGCGCGCCAGGCGCGCCTCTTTGAGCGCCGGGTCGTAGTAGCTGTTGAGGTTGTCAATGCCCAGCACCGGCTGACCCTGCCGCAGCAGCCGCTCGGCGCAGTGCATGCCGATGAAGCCCGCGCAGCCAGTGACCAGTGTGATGTTCTCTGTGCCCATTTGTGTTTCAGGGGATGAATACAATCTGCCGCTTTTGTGCGCCGCAACGCACGCCGCATATTTTATATCCTGCATGGATGCAGTCATGAAAATCAGTCCACGAATCAAACCCTTTCTTATCCATTTGTCGCTCAGTGCCTTTGTGGCAGTGGCCGTGGCCGCCATTATCTTTTTTGTCTGGTATCCGTACCCATACCGTACCATATCGGGCGGGGCGCAGCTTTTCTTCATGATTGTATCCATCGACGTGATTATGGGGCCGCTGTGCACACTGATTATCTGCAAGCCGGAAAAATCGCGCCTGGCGCTGGGCTTTGATTACACCACCATTGCGCTGGTGCAGCTGGCGGCGCTGGCCTACGGCACCTGGACGATGGCGGTGGCGCGTCCGGTGCATATGGTGTTTGAAAAGGATTTGTTCCGCGTGGCGCACGCCACGGAAATTGAAAAGAAACTGCTAAAAGACACGCCGCCGGGCATCAATGCGCTGCCGCTCACGGGGCCGGACATGCTCTCCATCAAAATGCCCGAAGATAACAAGGAAAAAGATAAATCGCTGGATTTGGCACTCTCGGGCGCACTGGAAGCCTTTCAGCCCGCGCTGTGGGTGCCGTATGACGGCAAGGGCGCATTTGAAGCATCGCGCGAAATGGAGGAGCTGCGCAAAAAACTGCCAAAGGCGGGGCAAGCGATTGACGCTGCCGTGCGCGCGGCGGGCGCGCCGGAGGCAGATTTGCGCTGGACGGTGGTGGTGGGACGGCAGTTTGTGACCTGGACGGCGCTGCTGGATCGCACCGGGCGCATTGCCGCCTATGTGCCGCTGGATCCGGACATTAATACTCCGCTGCTGGAAGGCAAAAAGGGCGCCGCTTCTGCGGCAGCATCCGCTGCTGCCCCAGCGGCTTCTGCGGCGTCGGCTCCCGCGCCCAAGAGCAGTAGTGCCAGCGCGGCGTGAATGAGGAGGACAGGGAGGGGGATAGATACTCCACAATGGCACACTTCATTGCCCGCAAATTATGCGGGCAATACAAATATACCAAAAGAAACCGGGCGCAAATGCAGCCAACGGGGCTGCTGCTGGTGCTACTTTGTGCGGCGCGCTGCGGTGGAGGTTTTCACTTCTTTGTATTTGCCACCCATGAAGCGGTAGCGGCGGGTTTTGCTGCTGGCTTTCTTTGTGCGTGCATTTTTACGATAGCTGCTTTGCAGCAGCACGTCGTAGTATTCGCCGGATGAAGAGGTATCCAGGCCAATACGTGTATCCCACTCACCCACGCGCACATATTCATCTGTGCATGTTTTACAGTATTCATTGCAGTACGACGTGCCGCCGTCTTCGCCAATGTCAACGCTGCTGATGGTGCCTTGCAGCGTAATGACCTTGAAGTATGCCCCATCGCAGTCCTGATGCGCGCCATGTGCACCTTCATAAATCACGCCATATTTTTCTGGCCCAATGCGCGCCACGTCCATTTTGCCAAGCACCACGCCCATTGTGCCGAATTCATCGAGTTTTTTGTTGAGTTCTGCCACTGGCAGG
>ONTY01000303.1 GCA_900320815.1 uncultured Pseudomonadota bacterium | reverse complement strand
ATATGTTTTTTTCACCACGAGGAGAACACACCATGAAACGCACTTTGCTTGCCACACTGCTGGCCGCACCGATAGCCGTATTGCTCGCCCTGCCCGCCTGGGCCGTTGACCCCGGCAACAAGTACGACTACGGCACGCGCGGCAACTACCAGAGCAGCGGCTCCAGCACCGTCAACACCCGGCCAAGCAGCAGCTCCAATTCGTACAACACCCGGCCAAACACCTCCAACACCTCCAACACCTCCAACACCCGTCCCAACGTCTCAAGCCAAGGCAGCGAGCGCAGCGAAAGCGGTTGGCGCCGGCGCTGATGCACTTCGCCCCACCGAGCAAGGCACGGGCAGAGGTTGGCACGGCAACCGTGCAATAGCAGAGCCTCAACACACCGCTTTTTTCAGGCCATGAAACACGCCACTTCCACCCTCTGTGCCCTTTGCCTTGCTGCCGCCGCGCTGCTTGCCGGCTGCGCCTCCACGCCCGGCACGCCCTCAAAAGCCGCCATCGCCGCGCCCGACCTGGTCATCGCGCACGCCAACGACACGCACTCCTACATCGCCGGCAGAAACGAACAGGGCGTCTACTGCGTCAGCGACGTCGAATGCACCGGCGGCTACGCGCGCATGGCCGCTGAAATTGGGCGCGTCAAGGCGCAATACCCCGGGCGCGTGCTGGCGCTGCACGCGGGCGACACGTTCCAGGGCACGCTGTTTTTCAGCGTGCACCGCTGGCCCATGCTGGCCAAGCTCGACGCGCTCATGCCCTGGGACGCCGCCACGCCCGGCAACCATGAATACGACGAAGGCTGCGAGGCGCTGCGCGACTACATCCCGCAGCTTCCCTTCCCCATGCTCGCTGCCAACATGCCCGCCAGCAACCGCGCCGGCACACCACTGGAGCAATCGCCCATCAAGCCGTGGCTGGTGCGCGAAGTGGGCGGGCACAAGGTGGGCGTGATTGGCCTGTCAAACGACGGCACCGTCCTCACCAGGCTGCGCTGCCCGGCGCTGAGCTTCCCCGAGCGCGAACAGGTGCTGCGCGACGCAGTGGGCGAACTCCAGGCGCAGGGCGTGCAGCGCATCATTGCGCTCACGCACCTGGGGCTGCCCGAAGACCGCAAACTCGCGCGCAGCATCGACGGGCTGGACATCGTCGTCGGCGGGCACACGCACAGCTACCTCGGCCCAGGCTCCGACATCGGCCCCTACCCCATCGTGGAGCACTCGCCGAGCGGCAACCCCGTGCTCGTCGTCACCGCAGGTTCTGCCACGCGCTATCTTGGCGAGCTTTCCGTCAAGTTTGATGAAAACGGCGTGCCCGTGCAGTGGGGCGGGCAGGCCGTGGCGCTCACGCCCGACATGCCGCGCGACGAAAAAGTCACCGCCGCCGTGCAGGGCTTTGCCGACGAGCTGGAATACCTGCGCGCCGACGTGCTCGGCAGCCACAGCACGAAGATGAACGACGGACTGGACGAATGCCGCCGCGCCGAATGCTTCTCCGCCCTGCTGCTCACCGACGCCATGCTCGAATTCGGGCGCAAATACGGCGCCAGCATCGCGTTGACCAACAGCGGCAACGTGCGCGCGCCCATCCTGCCCGGCACCGTCACGCGCGGCGACGTACTCAATGCCTTCCCCTTTGCCGGGCGCATCTGGCTGCGCGAGTTCAGCGGCGCACAGCTGCTGGCAGCGCTGGAACACGGCGCGCGCGGCGAAGGCGATGAAGACTTTGTCGGCAAGGTGGGCGGGCCGCGCATGCTGCAGCCCGCCGGCCTGCGCTACACCGCCGACGGCGCCAGGCCGCTGGGCCAGCGTGTGAGCAGGGTGGAACTCGTGGACGAAAAGGGCAAGGCCAGCCCGCTTGACCCCGCCGCGCGCTACATCGTCGCGCTGCCCGAATACCTCGCCAGCGGCGGCGATGACTTCGCCGTCTTCACCCAAGGCAAGGCCATTCCCGCCCCCGCCCCGGTGGACGCCGGCCTGCTCGCCGACTACATCCGCCGCCACTCGCCCCTGCCCACGCCCGCCACCGCTCGGCTGACCATCCTCAATCAGTAACCACTTTCCCTCGCCCCTGCGATAGCGAAAACATCTCGCGAACAGCGCCTGCCTTCCCTCCCCCACCGGCTTGCCTTGCAGGCAACCAATCACGCCCCATCGCTGTGCAGCACCTGCACAGAGGCTTGCAAACTAAATACTGCGTGTATTTGCACGCGAACACCGGCAACATTCGCAGGCAAAAAAAGATATACCCTTCCATCATGAGGCACCACATCGTTTCCCGCATCAGCGCCGTGCTGCCTGGCGCCGCCGCCACGCTTGTTCCGGGTTGTGATGGTGGCAATGCTGCGCGCGGAAAGCAGCCTGCAGATAGAGGGCGGAGCTTCTCATGCTTGAAAGCATCAAAACCGC
>ONTY01000306.1 GCA_900320815.1 uncultured Pseudomonadota bacterium | reverse complement strand
CAAGCCAATGCAGCACATTACGCACCTTCTGCCGCAAATGCCCCTTTGAGCCATTCAACCTGCCCGCCCTCAATGGCCACCACGTCAAAGCGGCACGGCGGCAGCGTGCGCCAACGCTGCAAGTAACGCTGCGCCGCAAAAATGATGCGCCGCTGTTTCGTCGCCGTCACGCTGGCCGCTGCGCCGCCTGCGGCTGCCGTGCGGCGCGCGCGCACTTCCACAAAAACCAGAGTGCCGCTGCCGTCGCGCATAATCAAATCAATTTCCCCACCGCCGCGCCCGGGCGTTTTATAATTGCGCTCCAGCAGCACCAAGCCGCGCTGCTGAAGATATTTGAGTGCAGCATCTTCCGCCGCCGCTCCTTTTTCTCTTGTCGTGCTGCAGGCAGCAGCAGATTTTTCTCGAATTTTCCAGTTGAATATCATGGGCAAAGCATTTTCAAAAAACGCCACTGATTATGCCCCGGCGCTGGCAGCGGCGCAGGCGGCGTGCGGCGCACAAGAGTGGCCGGCACCCGCGCTCTACATGCTCGCCACGCCCATTGGCAATCTGGCAGATGTGACGCTGCGCGCGCTGCATCTGCTGTCCATCGCTGATGCTGTGGCCTGCGAAGACATGCGCCACAGCGCGCAGATGCTGCACGCTTGGGGCATTGCGCCGCCGCGTCTGCTGTCGGTGCACGCGCACAACGAGGCCACTGCTGCTGCCGGGGTGCTGGCGCTGTTGGCGGCAGGAGCGCGTGTGGCCTATGTGAGCGATGCGGGCACGCCCGCCATCAGCGACCCGGGCGCGCGGCTTGCTGCCGCCTGCCGCGCTGCCGGGCACAGGGTGGTGCCGCTGCCGGGTGCGAGCAGCGTAGCGTGTGCGCTCAGCGCCGCTGGGGCAGCAGGCGACGGGCGCTTTGTGTTTGCCGGTTTTTTGCCCGCGCACGCCAAGGAGCGCGCGGCGGCGGTGCAGCAACTTGCCGCTGAGGCGCGTGCCGTGGTGCTGTTTGAGGCGCCGCACCGCATCGCTGCTCTGGCGCGCGAGCTGGCGGCGGCGCTGGGGCAGCGTCCCGTGAGCGTGTGCCGGGAGTTGACCAAGCAGTTTGAGCACATTGCCACCCTGCCCGCGCAGGCGCTGCCCGCCTGGCTGGCAGCAGATGCGCAGCGGCAGCGCGGTGAGTTCTCTCTGGTGCTGCATGCCGCAGCGTGCCCTGCCGCCGGGCAGCGCGCGGGGGACGGTGAACGCACGCTGCGGCTGCTGCTGGCTGATGGCCTGTCCGTGGCCGCTGCCGCGCGGCTGGCGGCGCGCATCAGCGGCGGCTCGCGCAAGGCGCTTTATGACGCGGCTCTGCACTGGCGAGAGGCGGGGAACGATGGAGAGGATGTGGGGGCGCCGTAACCCGCCGCGCTGAGCTGCTCCTGTATGGCGTGGCTCTGTCCGCTCGCCGTTGTCCTGTCTTTTTTATTCCGGCGCAAGGGGGCGCTTCCCAAGCAGCTGCCGGCACCCGGTTATCTGGCGGAGAGCACATCACTTCAAGTATGCAGCAACAGCGCCTATATCAACTGGGTATGCTGCAATTGCCCGTATATCCTGCTGGCGACGCAGCATTTACATCATGGGTATAAAGCAAGGCGCCTCCTGTCCGCCTCTTTCCCCTGGTGCCGCTGACGCAGCATGGGCTGGCATGAGGAAATAAAAAAAGGGCGCGATTCACGTCGCGCCCTTTGGCTGTATTGCTGGCCCCCAGTGTGCCTGGGGGCGCCGCTGTCTAGCGGCTAGGGTGCGGGGGCAACGTCCACACGCCAGTCCTGCTTCGCGCTGGCGCCTGTGCCATCGCTGACGGTCACTATGAAGCGGAACCAGTCGTTCGCCTGCCCGGGCGTGGGCGTCCATTCCAGGCGGTTGCCGTTGAGCACGGCGCCTGCGTTGTAGCGGTCATTGAGTTCGTAGGTCAGCGGGTCGCCCTCTGGGTCAGTGACGGCAAGCTCATAGACATAGGGCACGCCCACTGTGGCGGTGGCCGGCGGCTCGCTGGTGATGACCGGAGGCTCGCTGCCGGGGACAACGTCCACGCGCCAGTCCTGCTTCGTGCTGGCGCCTGTGCCATCGCTGACGGTCACTGTGAAGCGGAACCAGTCGTTCACCTGTTCAAGCGTGGGCGTCCATTCCAGACGATTGCCATTGAGCACGGCACCTGCTCTGTCACGGTCATTCAGTTCATACGTCAACGGGTTGCCCTCTGGGTCAGTGGCCGCAATCTCATAGACATAGGTTGTGCCCACTTTGACGCTGGTCGCCGGCTCGCTGGTGATGGTTGGCGGCTCGCTGCCAGGAACAACGTCCACGCGCCAGTCCTGCCTGGTGCTGC
>ONTY01000307.1 GCA_900320815.1 uncultured Pseudomonadota bacterium | reverse complement strand
TATGCCGCCATCGGCGTGGCGGCGCGCAGCGCCGAGCCAGACGACTTTTACGTTGCCAGCCGCCGCGTGCCCGCTGTCTACAACGGCATGGCAGTGGCGGCAGACTCCATCAGCGCCGCCTCCTTTCTCAGCCTCTCGGGCGCGCTGTATTTGCAAGGCTTTGCCGGCAGCGCCACGCAGCCGGGCGGCCTCGCCTATCTCATGGGCTGGGCGGGGGGCTTTTGCCTGCTTGGGCTGCTCATTGCCCCACGCCTGCGCGCGCTGCGCCTCTACACCGTGCCGGATTTTTTCGCGCTGCGCTTTGGCCGCGTGTGGCCCCAGCGGCTGGCGGCGCTGGGCACGCTGCTCGTTTCCTTCATCTACGTGGTGGCACAGATGTACGGCGTAGGGCTGATTGCCTCGCGCCTGACGGGAGTGCAGTTTGAAATCGGCATCATGCTGGGACTGGGCAGCGTGCTGCTGTGCAGTTTTCTGGGCGGCATGCGCGCCGTCACCTGGACGCAGGTGGCGCAGTGCGTGGTGCTCACGCTCGCCTTTATCACCCCCGTCTCTTGGCTTGCCTACAAGCAGCTTGGCACGCCGCTGGCGCTGCTGGCGTATGGACAGCAGTTGCCGCGCATCGCGCAACTCGAGCAGCAGCTTGCCGCTTCGCCCGCCGAGCAAGAGGTACGCGCCGCCTGGGCCGCGCGCGCTGCGGTGCTCGAGCGCCGCCTGCTGCACCCCGAAGCCGAACTGGACGCAGTGCGCGTGCACCAGGCAGCACACCTTGTGCGACTGCAGGCCGAAGGCGCCAACTTTGCCGAACAAATGCAGGCCAGCCATGCCCTCGCCGCCTTGCCCGAGAACGCAGAGCAAGCGCGCCAGGCGTGGGCACGCGAGTTGCACGCCGCGCGCCAGCACGCGCGCCCGCTGGCCGGCCTGCCGCCCCACAGCCAGGCGTTTGCCGGCGCGCCAGACGGCAGCGCCGCCGAGCGCGCCGAGTTCCACACCTCGCGCCGCAACTTTCTGGCCATCATGCTCTGCATGATGCTGGGCACCGCCAGCCTGCCGCACCTGCTCACGCGCTTCTACACCACGCCCAGCGTAGCGGCCACACGCCGCTCTATGGTGTGGGCGATGGCCATCATCACCGCACTGCTCATGTGCGCGCCCGCGCTGGCGGTGCTGGTGAAGTTTGAGATTTTGGCCACGCTGCCCGATACGCCATTTGACGCGCTGCCGCACTGGATGGCGCAGTGGGAACACATTGACCCCGAACTCATCAACGCGCAAGACATCAACGGCGACGCGCTGCTGCAAGCCGCCGAGCTGCACCTGGCCGCCGACATGATTGTTCTGCTCACCCCAGAGCTGGGCGGGCTGCCCTATGCCATCTCCTGCCTCGTCGCCGCTGGCGCTATGGCAGCGGCACTCTCGACGGCCGACAGCCTGCTGCTGACCATCAGCAACGCCCTCGTGCACGATAGCACCGCGCCGCTGGACAAGCGCATCGCCGCGCGGCTCGCCGGCGCAGGCAGCACGGCGGCTGCGGCAAGCGATGAGGCCATCCGCAGCCAGCGCCAGCGCCGCGTCATCCGCTCCAAACTCGCGCTACTCATCGCGGCTGCCATCGCCGCTGCCGTCGCCACGCTGCGCCCGGAGGGCATCCTCACCCTCGTCACCGCCGCACTCTCGCTGACCGCCGCCATCTTCTCTCCCGCGCTCGTGCTGGGGCTGTTCTGGCGCGGTGCCACCGCACGCGGCGCCGTGGCGGGCATGGTGGTCGGCGCACTCACCACTGCCGCCTACATGCTGCACGCCTGGCTCAAACTCTGGGACGTATCTGCGCAGCACCTGTGCTGGGGTGTGCAACCCGAAGCTGCCGGCATCTTCGGCGTGCCCGCAGGCTTTGCCACCATCGCTCTCATTTCGTGGTGGGAGCGGTGGCGCGCCAAAAGGCTGCGAAAACGCTTTCCCCAGTATCACAGCCGCTTTTGATGCACATGCACAAAGCGTGCAGAAATGGATAGCGCCCGGCTGAAAAATGGCAGCATCAAAAAAAATAATGCTGTATGCACCAATATCCTTATCAGCATCCAGGAGAATCGCTGCCCTGGGCGGCTAAAAAAAATCCGCCAGCTTCGGCGTGGAAACGCCGCCATCAGCCCCCGTGTCAGGACAGAGTTCCATGTCCATATCGGACTGCAGAAAAATGGACTGCTCCCCCCCTGAAAAGCAGTTTTCTGTCACCACCCCATCCAGCGCCTTTTTCACGCACGCCACATTCGTATCAAAATAATTGCGCCAGCGCGCTGCGGCGCCTTGCCATACCTCCCGAGGAGCAACGCCCTATGACACTGATGATGTTTATCGAACTGCTCGTCGTGCTCACCGCCCTGTGGGTCGGTGCGCGCTACGGCTCACTGGCGCTTGGCGCCATTTCCGGCATCGGCTTGGCGGTGCTGGTGTTTGCCTTCCACCTCAAACCCAGCACCCCACCCACCGATGTGATTTACATCATCATCGCCGCCGTCACCTGCGCGGGTATGTTGCAGGCATCGGGTGGCATGGACTGGATGATTCAAATTGCCGAGCGGCTGCTGCGCCGCCACCCGGACCGCATCACGATACTGGCGCCATTCGTCACCTTTTTTCTGACCGTCATGGTCGGCACCGGGCACGTCGTCTACACCCTCATGCCCATTATTTGCGATATTGCACTGAGCAAAGGCATACGGCCTGAACGCCCGTGCGGCATTGCCAGTATTTCCTCTCAAATCGGCATCACCTGCTCGCCCATTGCTGCTGCGGTCGTCGCATTTTCCGCCATTTCTGCTGAAAACGGCTTTGACGTCACCAACGTGCAAATCGTCATGCTGTGCCTGCCCGCGTGCATCATCGGTATTTTGATGGCGGTGCTGTTCAGCTACAAACGCGGCCTGGACCTGGACAAGGACCCAGAGTTCCAAAAGAAAATTCAAGACCCCGCACAGCGCGAATACATCTACGGCAGCAGCGCCACCTTGCTGGACAAGGAAATTGCCCCGGAAAGCAAACGCGCTGTCTACATCTTTCTGGGCGCGCTGGCCGTGATTTTGTGCGTCTCCATCCTGATGATGGCCGGTATCAATATCCTGCCCGCCTGGCCCACCGTCAAAGTCGTCGAAGGCGGCCTGGCCAAAATCACCATTGCCGACGGCATCACACAAACTGCCAAACAACTGGCCGCCGGCATCGTCGTGCCCGGCGTCACCGAGCCGGGCACACGGCGCCTGGGCATGAACTTGCTTATTCAAATTGTCATGGTCTCCGCCGCCGGCCTGATGATTCTGTTCTGCAAAGCCAAACCAAAAACCGCCATGTCTGGCCCGGTGTGGCAAAACGGCATGGTCGCCGTCGTTGCCATTTACGGCATCGCCTGGATGAGCAATACCTACTTTGACAGCTACAAAACCGAAATGCAGACCATGCTCAGCAGCAAAGGCTTGATAGTCTTTGGCCATACAACAATTACTGGCATAATAGACTGGCATGATGGCTGTGGTACGAGGGGTGATACGGCGTTCTGCATCTTTTAAGTCGAGCGTCAAGGTATCAGGTCGTATGTCACAACTGACGGGTTTGCATCCGGCTGCTCTAATCGCTTGGTATGTGGCAACGAAGGTGAACGATGGTACCAACACCTCATCACCAGGTTTGGTAACGGCTTGAATAGACAGATGCAATGCAGCAGTTCCGCTGTTGACGCAGATGGCTCGACGTCCTCCACCTATGTACTCTTCCAATTGGTGTTCAAACTCGCCTACGGTGGCTCCCATACCTAAATAACCAATGTCTTCAATAACATGGGCTACAGCCTCTGATTCTGCCTTTCCAACTACCGATTTTGATAATCTAATCATAGATGTGCGATTTAACGTTACAAAGTTACAAAAAAAAAGTAAAAGGTAATAGTGAAAAGTGAAAAAATGAAGAAAATAGGTAAAATAGTAAATAGTAAATGAATAATTGGCAATTTATTTTGTATCTTTGCACTCAAAATATCATAGAACAATGGCTAATTATAAAATAGAAGATATACACCAGCGTATATTAAAAATTTTGGTTGTAGTTGATAAGGTGTGCCGCGAACATGGCATACGTTATTGGCTCTCTGATGGCACAATGTTAGGTGCTGTGCGTCATGGGGGGTTCATCCCATGGGATGATGATGCCGATATCGCCATGCCTCGCCCTGACTTTCAACGGTTCATTGAACACGGTTCGGAATGGTTGCCAAAGCCTTTTGAACTGCAGACATTT
>ONTY01000308.1 GCA_900320815.1 uncultured Pseudomonadota bacterium | reverse complement strand
AATTTCTTCGTCATTTTTCCGCGCGCCGAAATGCCAGAGGGCGAAAGCCTGCCCGTCACACATATTGCCGCATGGCACGCGCCGGAGCACCTGCCCGATTTTGACAATGAACTCGTCGCGCGCCTGCCCAATATCACCCTCATTGACACCAGCGCCATCATCGCGCAGGTGCAGCGCGTGCTGGGGCAGGTCATCCGCGCCGTGGAGTTTCTCTTCATCTTCACGCTGGCTGCTGGGCTGCTTGTGCTCTTGGCGGCTGTGGGCGCGCAGCGCGAAAGCCGCGCGCACGAACTCGCCCTCATGCGGGCGCTGGGCGCCAGCCAGCGCCTGCTCGCCGCCGTGCAGCGCGCAGAACTGCTTGGCACCGGCGCGCTGGCAGGGCTACTCGCCGGCTGCGCCGCCCTGCTCTGCGGCTGGGCGCTGGCGCACTGGGTGTTTGAGTTTGCGTGGAGCGCACCGCTTGCCACCCCCCTCATCACCGCCGCCGCCGGCGCGCTGCTGGCCTGGGCTGCCGGCTGGCCCAGCCTGCGCGCCCTGCTGCGCCGCCCCGTTGTGCACACTCTGCGCCAGGCGCTGCGGCAATGACATACTCCAAGTATCAGTATATTGCCGCCCTTTTTTTGCACGAGGGCACCTATGCAGCCGGCTGGCTGCGCTGTTTTTTCAAAAGGAAATTATTGATGCACCACTTTCTTCGCATGGCTGCGGCGCTGTTGCTGGCTGCGGCTTCTTTGTTTGGCGCTGCCGCTGGCGCACAAACGGCGCCACGCATGCTGGGCAAATATATGGGACCAATTCCTGAAAAATACGCCGCGCTGGCCGCTCTGGGTGGCGTGCGGACGGGCAATTTGAACGCCTCGCCACAAAATACGGCCTATATTTTCTTTGATCCAAACTGCGGCTGGTGCAAGCGCGCCTATCAAGAATCGCTGCAATATGGCGCGCATGTGTCTATTCAATGGCTGCCGGTGAATATCTTGCGGCGCAATGCACGCGCCGAGCAGCAAGCGGCCAGCGTGCTTGTGGGCGGTGCAGCAGCGCGTGCCAATCTTCAGGCCGTCATGGCGGGCGCCCGGCCAGAGGTGGGGGTCACGCAGGAGATGCGCCGCCAATTGCGCCAAAACGAGGCGCTGCTGCGCTCGCTCCTTGGCCAAAGAACGTCTGTGCCCACAGCGGTGATTCTTGACCGCACGCAGCAGCGCCCAGCCACGCTGGCCGGGGCAACCATGCACACGCTCTACGGCGCACCGTAATACCCACAATACTGACTTTCCATTGCCAGCATTTTATGCGGGTATTTTTTTGATACCCCGTGATTCTGTGCCGCTCTAAGCGCCACCGCACCTGGCCTGTCCAAGCAGGCGGCGCACTTCGGCGCCGTGGCAGCGCAGGTTGTAGCTGTGCCAGGCGATGATGGCGAGCATGAAGACGGCCACGCCAGCGCCCATTGCGACGATGGCGGCAAACGCCGACAACCCCCCGCCCGTGGCGGCGCTGTAGGCCGCACCCAGCAGCAGGATGCACGCTTGCTCATTGAAGTTCTGCACTGCGATGGAGCGCCCCGCTCCCATCAGGCACTGTCCGCGGTGCTGCAGCAGCGCATTCATTGGCACCACGATGGAGCCGCCCAGCGCGCCCAGTGCCAGCAACATGGGCAGCGCCAGCCACACGTTGTGCACCAGCACCATGCCCATGAGCATCACGCCCATTGCCACGCCCAGCGGCATGACGCGCGTGGCACGCTCCAGGCGCACGCGCAGCGAGGCCAGCACCGCCCCCGCTGCCGTGCCCACTGCCACCATCCCAACCAGGTTGGCGGCGTGTGTGGTGTCGTAGTGCAGCGCCGCCGCCGCCCACGCCAGCACGATGTAGCGCATGTTGCCCGATACGCCCCAGAGCAGCGTTGTCGTGGCCAGCGAGATTTGCCCCAGCCGGTCGCACCACAGCCGGCGGGCGCATTGGAAAAAGTCCGGCAGCAGCGCCAGCGCATCAGTGGGCATGGGATGCAGCGGCGCGCCTGTGCGCGGAACGCGCACATTGAACATGGCAGCGACGGCATACACCAGGGTGATGACGGCAATCGCCGCACTCGCTGCACCGCGCACGCCGGGCACATGCAGCGCGTGCAGCGCCTCAAACAGCGCCGGCTGCAGCAGCTGCCCGCCCATCACCACGCCCAAGATGATGGAGGCAATCGTCAGCCCCTCAATCCAGCCGTTCGCCTTCACAAGCTGCGCGGGCGCCAGCAGCTCCGTCAAGATGCCGTATTTCGCCGGTGAATACGCCGCCGCACCCAGCCCCACGATGCCGTAGGCCAGCAGCGGGTGCGCGCCGCAGAGCATCAGCAGG
>ONTY01000310.1 GCA_900320815.1 uncultured Pseudomonadota bacterium | reverse complement strand
ACTGCCCCAACGAGCACCTGATGCCCAACAACACCAAAGGCGTCGTGAACCGCCTTGTTGCCTGGGTCAAGGGGCTGTTTGTGGCGGACAGCACCAAGGCAGCCGCCGCAGTGGCACCTGCTTGCGTGCTGGACGGTAGCGGTCCAAATGTCGATCCCAACGTTCCCATCGTTCCATGCGCTGGCGGCACCGTCGTCAATGGTGTGTGCACCTGCCCTGCAGGCCAGACGCTGGTGAATGGCACCTGCACGAGCAGCGGCGGCAACGTTGGGAAGCCCACCCCGGTGCCCACCACTGGCGCTCCGGCGCTGCTGGCGCTGAGCGCGCTGCTACCCTGGCTGGCACGCCGTCGCCAGCGCAAAGCGGCTGACAAAACCGACGGCTCACAGGGCTAAGCAAAAGCCTCGCGGGCAAGCCTGAAAAATCTTGCCCGCCTCTTCCCTCAAACCCCTCCCATGTGGAGGGGTTTTTTATTCCACCACTATTGGATATCTTCCATATTGTCCGAAAATAATGCGGGCAATGCAGTAGAAAGCCGTTTTGCGGTGCTATCATGTACGCAGCAGGCATCCTCCAATACCTGCTATTTTTATTTTCAATATACATATGCTGCTTTCTATTTTTAAATATCTGCTCATTTCTGTGCCACTGTTGGCAGCAGGCGGATATACGTTTTTGCAACTGCACCCCGTTTTTGGCGGCAGGCCAGATGCGCAGTCGCTCGCGCGCATGCAGGCGTCCAAGGCGTGGCGCGATGGCGCGTTCTACAACCTAGAAACCACGCCGCTATTTACTGGCCAGGATGCAGCACCAGTGCAGATATTTGACTGGTGGCTCAAGATGCTGCGCCCACCAGCGGGCAAGGTGCCCGCCACACCGCTGCCCAGTGTGCCGCTGGATGCCGCGCAGCTTGCCGCCGCCGATGGCACGCTGGCATGGCTGGGGCATGCCACGGTACTGATGCGGCTGGCGGGCAAGACCATCGTCACGGATCCGGTGTTCTACAACGCCTCGCCCGTGCCCTTCACGGTATCGCCCTTTCCCATGCAGCACCGCCCGCGCACGGCGGACATGCCGCCGCTGGATGCGGTGCTCATTTCGCACGACCACTACGACCATCTGGACTGGCGCGCGATTCGCGAACTTGCCCCCAAAACCGCGCATTTCTACGTGCCACTGGGCGTGCGCGCGCATCTGCTGCGCTGGGGCGTGGCGGACGAAAAAATCACCGAGCTTGACTGGGAAGAAAAAACGCAGCTTGGCGATATTGACATCATCTTTGTACCCGCGCGCCATTTCAGCGGGCGCAGGCCAAGACCTGAGGCCAACACTTTTTCCGGCGGAAAGTCCCCGCCTGGCACGGCTCCGAAACTGAATAGCCCCGGCCCCACACTCTGGGGCGGCTATGTACTGCAAACGTCAGAAGCGCGCATTTATTTCAGCGCCGACAGCGGTTATGGCAACCATTACAAAAACGTGATTGCAAAATATGGTCCGTTTGATTTTGCCATGATTGAATGCGGCGCCTACAACGAAAAGTGGGCGCTGATCCACCAGATGCCCGAGCAGGCGGTGCAGGCCGCGCTGGACGTAGGCGCCGCGCGCGCCATGCCGATTCACTGGGGCAAGTTTGACCTATCCGAGCACAGCTGGACTGATCCCATTGAGCGTTTTATCCGTGCGGCAACAGAGCGCGGCTTGCCCGTGGCAACGCCACATATTGGCGAAGTTTTTACCTTGACGGCGCTGCCGCAGCACCGCTGGTGGAAAAATGTACAATGAAAAAATCTGTGCTCTGCTCGTTTTTTCTTTCCTGCTTTTTGATAAGCGCGTGCGCAAGCGCACCGCAATCCGTACAAAGAGGAGCCGTTATGGAAACAACAGAACAAAAAACCGCCTTGGTGGTCGGCGCTACCGGTGCCGTTGGGCGCGAACTGATGGCGCAACTGTGCGCGCATCCGGCATATGACAAAGTAACTGCCTGGGTGCGCCGCCCACTGGCTGCAGCAGATATTCCACTAGCGTGCGCGGGAGCAAAACTGCAGGTGCGGCAAATTGATTTTGAACGTCTTGCTGATATTGCGCCAGAGACGAACGATGAAGTATATTGCGCACTCGGCACGACCATCAAACAGGCGGGCAGCCAGGAAGCATTTTGGCGCGTGGATGTGGATTACCCCATCGCACTGGCGCAATGGGCAAAAAAAGCGGGAGCCTGAATCAGGCTCCCGCTGCGGTTTGCTCAGATGAGCGTTGACCGGGAGGGGTTATCTGGCTTCCAGCCAGAGCATGTTATCGACGGTGCCATACCTTTTCTGAAGCACATATTTC
>ONTY01000318.1 GCA_900320815.1 uncultured Pseudomonadota bacterium | reverse complement strand
CTCGACGAGGTGCGCCAGTCCCTGTATGAAGGAAAGAGTGGAATTATCAAGAGCCAGGAACGTGTAGATGCAGGTTTTCGCTCGCCGTTTACAGCCAACGTTCCACGACCAGACCTGAAACCGTTTATCGGTCGCAATCAGCGACAGTTTATGCCCGAAGAGGCGCAATATGCCTATATGGCCACTAAAGATGCGCTGGCAGCAGCGGGCTTGGCCGCTGGTGAAGCTGTCCGCCTCTTTTGGGAGAGCGTTGCCAAGAATGGCAAGGCAACACTTGACCTGATTGCGCCCAAGGCGGCGTAGCCAAACAAGAGGAGGAAAACGACGAACACAAGGTCATCTGACATTTGGAGCGAGGACGGGCGCTTCCGTCAAACCAGACACCACACCTGGACTGTCCTTAGGTACAACCGCAAATACCTTGACCGCCACAACGACTACATCCAGGTTTACGGCTGGCAGCGCGCCGGCGAGTGGACGTTGAGCGATTGCGGCGACACCATGCTTGATGCGATGTGCTCCGGCATTGATGCGGACAGCCCCCGCTTCCTGGCGCTGGTTGACGAAACGCTTGTGGCTGGCGGCTTCGGCGTGAGGCGAGTGTGGGACGAGTTGCGAATCTCCGCCGAGAGGAGCAGCGTTTCCGCGCAGAAAGACAAGCTGATGCAGGCCATCGTCGCCATCAACGGCAGCGACGGCTTGATTGAAAAAGAACTTCGTGCGCAAGGGAGTGTGGAATGACGAGCATACTTTTGACAGTCTGGTGGCTCGGTTTTTTTGTCATCGCGTTCAGCACGTATGAAAAAAGACTGGGGCATAAGGGATGGCAGCACCTTCTGATGTTGGGTGTATTTCTCGTGTGCGTCGGCGGCGTAAGCCTTTACATACGGTTTTCCGCTGTACCAGCATGAAAGGAGTTGAACCATGCAAGACTACAAAGGCCGCCTTCTAGCAGTGAACCGCCTCATGTTCGCCCGCATGCGTAAAAACCCTGCGTTGCTGGACAAAGCCCGAGGCATAGCGGAACAGGAATTGCGGATTGCCCGCAAACTCAATCCGCCCGTCACCACGGTGGAAGCCTGGCCCAGGGCGGGCAGCGTATCGGGGCGACGTTTGCAGGCGGCGCGCATTCGGGGCACCTACTATGAAACATGGTGGGTGGAACTCTTGCGGCCTGGCAATTATGATGACTGCGCCGATTTTGTAGATTCCATTGAAAGAATCGTATGCGGGGACGGTTCAGATTTTTGTTTTATGCTGTGCGCGACCTCGCCCCTTCTTCAAATGCTGTCATCCCAAGAGCGGGATTTTGTAGAACATGGGTTTGATAACTGGTGGGTTGAGCATGTCGCTGAAATCCGTGAGAACCGCGTCTACGGAAACAGCGAAGGGGAACAGCGGCTTGTCGTTTCCGTCAGCGGCGACATGGCGAACTCTGTCGTGACATGGCAAACGGCTGACCGCGACCTGCCCGCCGGAGCCAAGGCACAAGGAAGTGCCACGGTTGCCAGTTTCAGGAGATGGGCAACCAAGGTGAGACCGGCGACACAAGCTGATAGGGACGCTTTCTCCCATGTTGAATGGTGGCGCAAATGGCACGCAGCTTTCCATCGTCAGTACAGGCGGAAACACCAAACCGCATCTGGATATTGAATGAACCAACTTTTACCCTGATGAATACCATGAACCACAAAACACACTCCACCCTCCTCTTTCCCGCAGCCATCCTCGCCGCGCTGATGGCGCTCACCAGCGCCTGCAACGCGGCCTCTCCCGAGGATGACATCAAGGCCAACATCGAGCGGTTCACCCAAGGCAAGGTGAAAGCCGAGAAGGTCATACCCACGCCCGCCAAAGGCATTTGGCAGGTGCAGAGCGAGGGCGAAATCTTTTATGTGGACGCCAGCGGGCGCTATGGCATCGTGGGTGGTGCAATGGTGGATATGCAGGCCAAGCAAGACCTGACGGTCAAGGCACTGGATGCCATCCACTCTGTGCCCTTTGACAGCCTGCCGCTGCATTTGGCTATCCGCCAGGTGCATGGCAACGGCCAGCGCAAAGTCGCCATCTTTGAAGACCCCGCCTGCCCCGTGTGCCGCGCGTTTGTGCCGTTTGCCGACCAACTGGACAACGTGACCATCTACCGCTTCCCGCTGCCCATCACCTCGCAGCAGTCGCTGCAGGTGACGCGCAATGCCTGGTGCGCGCGAGACCGCGCCGCCG
>ONTY01000319.1 GCA_900320815.1 uncultured Pseudomonadota bacterium | reverse complement strand
AGCCAATGGCAATGAGTCCGTGCTCGGGCTCGAGCACGTCGCCCGTGCCGGTGATGATGAGCGAGGCGTCGCGGTCAGCAACCGCCAGCATCGCCTCCAGGCGGCGCAGCACGCGGTCGGTGCGCCAGTCTTTGGAAAGCTCAATGGCCGCGCGCACCAGGTGCCCCTGATGCTTTTCCAGCTTGGCTTCAAAGCGTTCGAACAAGGTGAAGGCGTCAGCTGTGGCGCCGGCAAAGCCCGCCAGCACTTTGTCGTGATACAGGCGCCGCACTTTGCGCGCCGTGCCTTTGACGACGATGTTGCCGAGGGTGACTTGCCCGTCGCCGCCCAGGGCAACGTGCCAGCCGTCTGCGGTGCGCCGGCGCACGCCGACAATCGTGGTGCCGTGAAATGTGTCCATCGCGCACACATGGGGGCGCCAGCAGCGCACTCAAGGGGCTGGTGCGCTTTGAGGTTTTAAATACTCCAATACACGGCATCTCATTGCCAGCGTATCTTGCCGGCAATAAACGTATACCTGTAAGATTGAGAAGAAGTGAATGGCCTGCTGCTGCCGGCACGCAGCAAAAAAAAGAGGGTCGTGTGTGACCCTCTTGCCTGCGCTCGCCTTGGCGCTGCCAGCAGGGGCAGCGCACATTTCAGGCGCCTGGATTAGAAGCTGTGGTTGATGCCTACGCCGTAGTTCGTTTGCCCGTCCTGGCGCAGCGCGGCGCCGTAGAAGAAGGTGCGTTTGGACAGGGCGTATTTGGCTTCAATCAGGCCGTTGGTGAACTTCTTGTTGTGGATGCGGTTCTTGGTGTCGCGCGTCACGTCCACGGTCACGGCAAAGGCGCCCAGCTTGGCGGTGCCGCCCAGGCTCCAGCCACGGCGGGCAAGGTCAGCGGCGTCGTTGGTGGAGGAGCTTTGGTGCGAGACGGCAAGGGCAAAGCTGCCAAAGTCGTATTTACCGCCGAGCTGCCAGTTCTTGTGCCCGTTGTCGTAGCCACGGTTGATGGAGGCGCCTGCCGAAATGGGGCCGTTGGCATACATCAGGCCCACGTCCCAGATGTTCTTTCTCAGGCCGGTGTCGTTCTTGGAGACGAAGGCCACCGCCGCCGTCAGCCCGCCCATGTTGGGGGTGACGTAGGCGAAGGCGCTGGGCGCGCGGAAGAACAGACTGGCAACGCCGTAGGTGTTGGCCAGCACGGAGTAGTTCGCCATGTCGGTCAGCTCATAGGTGGACTGCGTCAGGAAGCTGGGCGTGAACTGGCGCCCCAGCTTGATGGTGCCCCAGTTGCCGCCAACCCAGACGTTGGCCTGGCGCTGCCAGAAGGTGCCGTCAGCGGCGCCGTCGTCCAGGTCAAGGCCGGTTTCAAACTGGAAGCCCGCTTTCAGGCAGTCGTTGATGTCTTCCACGCCTTTGAAGCCCACGCGGCTGTTGGCGTTGTTCATCAGGCTGTGGCTGGTGAACTGAGTCTTGCCGTTGCCATTTTCAGCATCGCCCGGGTCAGCGAAACCAAGGCCGAGGCGCGGATCCACAGCGGACTGGGTTTTGATGCGACCCACGCCGGCGTCTGCAACGCCGTAGAGGGTCACGGAAGACTCGGCCAACGCAGCGCCGCACGCGCCAATGGCAGCCAGGGCAATCAGGGTTTTTTTCATGGTGTGTTGTGCTCCAGAAAGGAAAAAGGAATACAGGCCGCCGGTGTGGGATGTGTGCTGCATTGCGTCTCATGCGTGCAGCGCCCGGCGCCGCTCCCCGCAGGGATTGGGGCTATTGCACCCGATGCAATGCTGCGGTGCAACGTTTTCCCGCATCTTTGCCTGTCGCTGGTGCCAAAACGTTGGTGGTGTGCAACACATCACACCTGCGACGCAGCACGGCGCCCTTTTGCGCGCGCCGTTTGAGCGTCATCGCGTCGCCGCGGTGCAGCAGGGGGGAGATGCGCTTATACAGCAGGAAGGTCAGCGCGGAGACGACCACGCCCTTGAGCAGGTTGAAGGGCACCACGGCGAAGAGCACCAGCGTCCAGACGCTGTGGATGGAGGCGTTGACCTTGGTGCCCATGCCGATGATGGCCTCCATGGGCATGCCGTAGAGGGCGGCAAACTTCGGCAGAAGGTAGACGGCGTTGAAGGCGCTTCCGAAGACGGTCATCACGCCGGTGCCGACGGCCATGCCGATCAGGGCGCTTTTTTTGCCGGGCTTTGCGTGGTAGAC
>ONTY01000320.1 GCA_900320815.1 uncultured Pseudomonadota bacterium | reverse complement strand
GTCGCCCTCGCGCGCGGAATACATCAGCGGGGAGGGGGCGTTCTTGTCCGTCTTGGCGCTGCACGAGGTGCCCTGCACCGTGCCGTTGGTAGCGCAGGCGGTGAGCAGGGCGGAGAGCAGGAGGGCGGGGAAAAGAGCTTTTTTCATGGTGTTCTCCGTTGATTTTGATTGGGTATTGTGTGGTCGCCGGCATATAAAGCCGGCAATGACGCGATACCAACAGCATCACCTCTTGCTGGCGCGCTTGCGCGGTTTTGTCGGTTCTGGCACCGGTGATGCGCCGGCAGGCGTGCGCAGCCTTTCGCGCCGCGCCAGCACCGCTTCGGACAGGCTGTGCATCAGCCGCGCCGAATCTTCCCACCCAAGGCAGGCGTCGGTAATGCTCTTGCCATATTCCAGCGCCCGCACATCGTCCTGCCCCGGAGTGAATTTCTGCGCGCCGGGCTGGATATTGCTTTCCACCATCAGCCCAAAAATGCGCTCCGAGCCTGCAGCGATCTGCGTGGCCAAATTATCTGCCACGTCAATTTGCTTCTCGTGTTTTTTATGACTGTTGGCGTGGCTGCAATCAACCATGAGCGCAGGACGCAAACCCGCTTGCTGCAACTCAACGCACGCCTGCACCACACTCGCTTCGTCATAATTGGGCGTTTTACCGCCGCGCAAAATCAGGTGGCAATCCTGGTTCCCCATGGTATGCACAATGGCCACTTGACCATTTTTGTGCACCGACAAAAAATGATGTCCGCGCGATGCTGCCTGAATAGCGTCAATGGCAATTTGCACATTACCATCTGTGCCATTTTTAAAGCCAATGGGCGCAGATAATCCGCTGGCAAGCTGGCGATGTACCTGGCTTTCCGTGGTGCGCGCACCAATGGCGCCCCAACTGATAAGGTCAGCAATATACTGCGGCGAAATGGTATCGAGAAACTCAATAGCCGCCGGAACTCCCAGATTGTTGATTTCGATGAGCAACTGCCGTGCGATACGCAGCCCTTCGTCAATGCGGTAGCTGCTGTCCAGATACGGATCGTTAATCAGTCCTTTCCACCCCACCGTGGTGCGCGGCTTTTCAAAATACACACGCATGACAATTTCCAGCGTGTCGGCATACTGGTGGCGCAGCGCCGCCAGGCGATGAGCATAATCAATGGCCGCTGCTGGGTCATGGATAGAGCATGGTCCAATAATCAGCAGCAAGCGGTCATCCACGCCATTCATAATGCGGTGTACAGCAGCGCGCGTTTCGGTAATCAGCCGCTCAATTGGCGTGCCATGAATTGGAAAAAAACGTATCAGATGCTCAGGCGGCGGCAGCAAATTGAGATCAAGAATGCGCTCGTCGTCAGTTTGACTGGTGCGTGTCGTCATTGCCATAATATTCAAAAAATTTGCTTTGCTATTGTGGCAGAGTTCCTCAAAGCGTGCCGCCAACCGTCATGGCATTAATGCGCAACGTGGGGATACCCACTCCAACAGGCACGCTCTGCCCCTCTTTGCCACACACTCCAACACCATTATCCATACACAAATCATTGCCGATTAATCTGATTTTTTTTAGCGCCTGCGGGCCACTGCCAATTATCGTCGCGCCTTTGACTGGATACTGAATCTTGCCATTTTCTACCCAAAATGCAGAACTGGCAGAAAACACAAACTTTCCGTTTGTAATATCAACTTGCCCACCACCAAAATTCTTAGCATACAGTCCACGCTTGAGGCTGGCGATAATTTCTTGCGGCTCTGTGTGCCCCGCCAGCATGTACGTATTGGTCATGCGCGGCAGCGGAATGTGGGCGTAGCCTTCGCGGCGCCCATTGCCGGTTGGTTCTGCATGCATCAAGCGGGCGCTCATGCGGTCGTTCATATAACCGCACAAAATGCCATCTTCAATCAACACGTTGCTCCGAGTCGGCTGTCCTTCATCGTCCATGTTTAAGCTTCCTCGCCGTCCCGGCAAGGTACCATCGTCGAGCACAGTTACACCGGGCGCAGCTACGCGCTGCCCAATTAGTCCGCTAAACGCGCTGGAGCCTTTGCGATTGAAGTCCCCCTCCAATCCATGCCCTACGGCTTCATGCAGCAGCACTCCTGGCCAGCCTGGCCCAAGCACCACATCCATTTCGCCTGCCGGTGC
>ONTY01000321.1 GCA_900320815.1 uncultured Pseudomonadota bacterium | reverse complement strand
CATCAGCAGCACAAAGGCAACAAAGCCCGTAGTAAAGAGCAGCAAACGCGAGTGGGGCGCCAAGCGGGGCACGGTGCAAGTCTTTGTGAAGAAGCGGGAAAGGGGAGCAAAGGATTATTTGCCCTTTATATACCCGTTGATATAACTGTTGGTTGCCGGCAGGATTTGCCGGCAGGCAGAACATACCCAAGGATAATGGCGAGGTGTCTCTATATACTGTATGCACCTTGATTGTATTGCCGGCAGATATTGCTAGCAATGACGTGTCGGCATTTTGAGTATCAGGAATGTTCAAGGTTGCCGCGCGCTGCAGCGGCGCCTTCGCCAGTTTTGGGCGGTGGGTGCTGGCGCCGCCGGCGCTCCATTGCCCAGGCGTAGATGGCAACGATGGCAAAGGCGGTAAGCAGGCTGCCTTGCGCCGCCCACCAGAAGTGCAGCGGCCAGCCGGCAAAGGTGATGTGCTGCAGCGCGCGCGCAAAAAAGGCCGCGCCAAACGACGCGGCCAGCCACAGCAGCAGCAGCGCCCAGCGCAGCCGGGGCACGGAGGCGGGACGCGGGTGCCCCAGCGGTGCCGGAAGCTGGGTGGTGGCGGCAGCGCCACCACCACCACCTTCCTGCGCCTTGTCGCTTTCGTCGTGTGCCACGGCGGCGGCTGCGCGCGTCTGTCACGCCTCGCGCGCCAGGCGCTGCCAGGTGTCGATGACGCTGTCGGGGTTGAGTGAGATGGAGCTGATGCCTTCTTCGGCGAGCCAGCGCGCGAAGTCGGGATGGTCGCTGGGACCTTGCCCGCAGATGCCGATGTAGCGCCCCTTGGCACGGCAGGCTTTGATGGCCTGCGAGAGCAGCGCCTTGACGGCAGGGTCGCGCTCGTCAAAGTCGGCGGCCAGCAGTTCCATGCCGCTGTCGCGGTCCAGCCCCAGGGTGAGTTGCGTGAGGTCGTTGGAGCCAATGGAGAAACCATCGAAGTATTCGAGGAACTCGTCGGCGAGCACGGCGTTGGAGGGGATTTCGCACATCATGATGACCTTCAGCTCATCCTTGCCGCGCTGCAGGCCGTGCTCGGCGAGCAGTTCGGTCACGCGCTTCGCCTGCCCCAGCGTGCGCACGAAGGGCACCATCACCTGCACGTTGGTCAGCCCCATTTCGCCGCGCACGCGCGCCAGCGCCTCGCACTCCATCGCAAACGCGGGCGCGAAGTCTTCGCTGATGTAGCGCGCCGCGCCGCGAAAGCCCAGCATGGGGTTTTCTTCATTGGGTTCGTAGCGGCTGCCGCCCATGAGCTTGCGGTACTCGTTGCTCTTGAAGTCCGACAGACGCACGATGACGGGCTTGGGCCAGAAGGCGGCGGCAATCGTCGCCACGCCCTCGGCGACTTTGTCCACGTAGAAGGCGCGCGGGCTGGCATGGCCGCGTGCTACGCTTTCCACGGCTTTTTTCAGCTCGGCGTCCACATTGGGGTAGGCAAGGATGGCTTTGGGGTGCACGCCGATGTTGTTGTTGATGATGAACTCCAGCCGCGCCAGCCCCACGCCTTCGTTGGGCAGCTGCGCGAAGTCAAAGGCAAGCTGCGGGTTGCCCACGTTCATCATGATTTTGCAGATGGTGGGGGGCATCTCGCCGCGCTTGACCTCGGTGACTTCGGTTTCCAGCAGTCCTTCATAGATGCGGCCCGTGTCGCCCTCGGCGCAGCTCACGGTCACGAGTGTGCCGTCTTGCAGGCGCCCGGTGGCGTCGCCGCAGCCCACCACCGCCGGAATACCCAGCTCGCGCGCAATGATGGCGGCGTGGCAGGTGCGCCCGCCCCGGTTGGTGACGATGGCGCTGGCGCGCTTCATCACTGGCTCCCAGTTGGGGTCGGTCATGTCGGTGACGAGTACGTCGCCCGGCTGCACGCGCCCCATTTCGGCCACGCTGGCCACCAGCCGCACTGGGCCGGTGCCAATCTTCTGGCCGATGGCGCGCCCTTCGGCCAGCACAGTGCCGCTGCCTTTGAGCTTGTAGCGCATCTCGCTGGCCGCGCCGCCCTGGCGGCTTTTCACCGTCTCGGGGCGCGCCTGCAGGATGTAGAGCTGGCCGTCGCGCCCGTCTTTGCCCCATTCAATGTCCATCGGGCGCCC
>ONTY01000322.1 GCA_900320815.1 uncultured Pseudomonadota bacterium | reverse complement strand
ATACCCAGCAAAATAGGCGAAAATGCTGCATACCGCGCAGCAGCGCGCTAAGCTGCACGGTATGACCACGTTTGCTTCACGCTTTTTTTTCCTCGCGGCTGCGGCGCTTGCCCTTGGCGGCTGCACTTCGGTGTATTTGCCACCGTATATGTCACCGCCACCCCAGCAAAGTCAGCCGCAGCGCCTGCCCGCGCCTGGCCAGGTCACTGCGACCGGAGTGGTGAGGTTTCGCGCGCCGCTGGCCGCCGCCAATGTGGTGCCGCCGGCAGCCAGCGCGGCCACAGGCGAGTTGCTTGCCGAGTTCAACCGCGCCACGGGAGTGTTGCGTTTCCGCATCCAGTTTGAAGGGCTGTCCGGGCAGGTGCGCGACGCCAATTTCCACAGCCCGGCGATGGAAGGCGAAGTTGCGGCGCCCACGCTTTCCATCGGGCGCGCGTTCACCAGCCCGTATGAGGGGCGCGCCATCCTCAGCCCACGGCAGAGCGCCAATTTGCTCGCCGGGCAGTGGTATGTGGAGCTGCGCACCACGCGCTTTCCAGAAGGTGAGTTGCGCGGGCAGATGATTGAGCAGCCGCGCTGACGCGGCACTTGCGCCGCGCCTGCGCCCCCCCATATACCGCGCTCCCCACGCTGTGCGGCGGTTTTTTCTTTTGACAGGAGTTTTCCCAATGAGCAGTATTTATGTTGTCTACCACTCCGGCTACGGCCACACCAAGCGCATTGCCCAGGCAGTGGCCGAAGGCGCACGCGCCGAACTGATTGCCATCGACGCCGAAGGCAATGTGCCCGCCCAGGCGTGGGAGCAGCTTGCCGCCGCAGATGCCATCGTGCTGGGCACCCCCACCTACATGGGCGGGCCGAGCTGGCAGTTCAAATGCTTTGCCGATGCCAGCAGCAAGGCTTGGGGCACGCAGCAGTGGCGCGACAAGTTGTTTGCCGGCTTCACCAACAGCGCCAGCATGAACGGCGACAAGGCAGTCACCATGCAGTACCTGGTGACGTTTGCCATGCAGCACGGCGGGCTGTGGGTGGGCATGGGCATGAAGGCTTCCAACACCAAAGCCGCGCAGCGCAGCGACATCAACTACGTGGGCGCTTTCAGCGGCTTGCACACCACCACGCCGGCGGACGCGGGCGTGGACGAAATCCCGCAGGGCGACCTGGATACCGCTCGCGCCTTTGGGCAGCGCGTGGCGCAGGCGGCAGCTCTGCTGCATAAGGGGTAAGTATTTATATACCCGTGAGGTAAATATTTCATAGCCCGCAGATTGTTCGGGATATGACGAAATACCATAGCCAATTCTCTTTTTTCAGGAATAAAAAAGCCTGCTCCAAGTGGCAGGCTTTTTTGCTCTTTTGTGCGCCCTACTCAGACTGGGCACCGTGCTTTTTTACATGCTGCCGCCGCCGATGGGCTGCGGTGCCGGCTGCTGCTGCGCGCGCTCGGCCAGAAAGATTTCCACGCGGCGGTTTTGTGCACGCCCTTGCACTGTGGCGTTGCTGGCCACGGGCTGACGCGAGCCGCGCCCTTCGGTGGTAATGGCGCCGTAATTCACGCCGCGCTGCACCAGGTAGTCGCGCACGCTGTTGGCGCGCGCCAGCGACAGCGGGTCGTTGATGGCGTCGCTGCCTGTGGAGTCCGCGTGCCCGACGATGGTGATTTCAAGTCCGGCCTGCTGGTTCATGCCCTCCGCAAACTTGTCCAGGATGGGACGCAAGCGATCTTGAATGGCGGCGCTGTTGGTGGCAAACGAGATGTCGTTCGGAATGTCCAGGCGCAGCTGGTTGTCCGCCGTCTGCATCACTTGCACGCCCGTGCCCGCAGTCACCTGCTCCATTTGCTGGCGCTTGTGTTCCATATAGCGCGACCAGGCGTAGCCGCCCAATGCTCCCACGCCCGCGCCCACTGCGGCGCCTTTGCCGTCGCCAGCCAGTCCGCCGACCACAGCGCCCACACCCGCGCCAATGGCCACATCGCGCTGCGTCTCCGTCATCGTGGCGCAGCCTGTGGCCAGCACTGCGGCGGCCAGCACCGCTGCCAATGGAGCGCGCACACCTGCATCAAAAGTATTCATAAGGG
>ONTY01000326.1 GCA_900320815.1 uncultured Pseudomonadota bacterium | reverse complement strand
TGAGTGCTGTGGCGCCATGTTGGTTGCTGGCGTTGATGGTGGCGGTGGCGGTGCCTGTTTTTTCTGCGGCACGCAGCAGCAGGCTGATATTTTCCATGTTCCCATTTTTTGCCGCCAGCATGAGGGCAGTGTGCCCAAAGCGTTCGCGCGCAGCAGCATTGGCTTTGTTTTTCAAAAGAAAATGCAGCGTCTCGTTGCGCCCATTCAGGGCGGCGGCCATCAGCGCCGTGGCGCCAGTGATGTTTGTGGCCTCCACAGGCATGCCTGCGTCAATCATGCGCTGCACATCGGCGATATTGCCTTCGCCCGCCAGGCGCACGAGTTTGGCGCTGCGTTCAGTGTTGGCGCTGCCCATAAAGCGGTGCGTTGCGCCGCCCGCCGCCAGCAGCAACAGCGCCAGTGCGCCCAGT
The DNA here is from genome assembly GCA_900320815.1 of uncultured Pseudomonadota bacterium. Lineage (GTDB taxonomy): Bacteria > Pseudomonadota > Gammaproteobacteria > Burkholderiales > Burkholderiaceae_C > Ottowia. The sequence continues at coordinate 1,619 of ONTY01000326.1, read as the reverse complement.
GCGCAGCGTAGCTGGCGCAAAAGCTGGCACGTGGGCAGGGCAATGGATGCGTGTGTCACAGTTTTTCTTTCAGGCAATGATGTTTTATTAACGCATGGGAATCGTGCTGACATGCTGCCCAATGTGTATGAGGAACTGTGCGGCGTTGCCCGGGGTGCGGTAGTATTTCCAGTCTGGCAGTGCCGGGCTGGTGGTGAGAAGGAAAATGAGCAAAGCGCCCATAAAAATGGTTTTGGCGCCTTCTCCCAGCCGGGGGAGGAAAACACAAAACAGCACCGCTGTATTGGCAAGAGCAAGAAATACCCAGCGATTCGTGTCATACCCGAACCAGCCCATCAGCAGCGGGGTGAGGGCAGCGGCAAAAATCAGCACGGCGCGGGAGCGTTCTTGGCGCTGCCACAGTCCGGCGGCCAGGATGGTGGCCAGTGCCAGCAGCAGTGCAATATATTGCCCTTCCACTTGCCACACATCGGGCGCGCCGTACCAGGAGCGCCAGTTGAAACGCTCGCCAGTAAAATCATGCCGGAATACGTCTAGATAATCGTACGCTGGTATATAGCTGGCGTGCATGAGGCGCTGCGTGTGTTGCGCCAGCACAGCTTCGTCCGGCATCTGGAAAAAAGTGGAAATGGCAATAAATGATGCCAGGCTGGCGGCCAGCCCCGCCCACGCCGTGCGCCTGCGACCATAATGGAGATATTCAAGCGCAAACCACAGTGGCAGGCAGGTGAAGAGTGCCATTTCATGCACCCACATGGTGGCGGCAATGAGTGCGGCGCGCAGCGCGGCATTTTTCAAACCCAGGGACAGCAGGGTGGCGAGGTACATCAGATATTCCGGGTGTCCCTGCGTGGCAAAGAAAAAAGCGCCGTAGCGCGAAAGGGCAGCGGCACACAGCACATACCACAGCCACAGCTTCTGTGATGGCGGCACGGTCAGCGCGCGGCGCAGCAGCAGCGCCAGCAATGCTGCGCCGACTATCAATTGCACAGCGGCAATGAAGAAATAATTGCTTCGCAGACTGCCGAATGGTGTCAGCAATGTGCCCGCCAGTGCCCGCCGGAAAAAACCATCAGAAAAACTGATGCCGTAATAATTACCCGTCCATATGCTGGGCATGTAAAAACCACTGCCAAAGGCGTGCAACAGGCACAGCGCCAGTATGGTGCCAAGAAGTGCGCGTGTGGCACGCGCTGCGCTTTCTTTTTTTTCGTGCTGCATGCCGACCGGTGGCCTGTTTTGATGGTGGAGCGTTGAAAAAACGGCTGGGGCCTCGGGGAAAGCGAAAAACCCCAAGGCCCCAGTTTTTTTATGTGCGGTGTTTAGCGGCGCCCGGTGAGCATTTTGCCGCTCATGTGCAGCAGGTCGTTCATATCCAGTTTGCCGTCGCCGTTTTGGTCAAACATGCTGGCCAGCAGTCCGCCGGCGCCGCCTTGGGCGCTGGCCTGGGCGGTTTCGGCGCCCAGTGCCGCGCTCAGCTGGTTGGCGTTCATGCGGCGGCTTTTGACTTGTTTGGCCAGATATGCCATGACGAGGGGGGCGAGCATTTTCAGCAGCATGGAGGACTGGCCGCTGTTGAGCCCGGTGGCGCGCCCCAGCCCGGCTTCGGCGTTCGCTTG
>ONTY01000339.1 GCA_900320815.1 uncultured Pseudomonadota bacterium | reverse complement strand
GCTGCGGGCGTCGGTGTGGATGCTGTATTTGAATTTGGCTTTGAGGTTGTTTGGGATGCTTGCAAATGTCTGGCCGCGTGTCTGCACGGTGTAGGGCAGGGCGGGGTCAAGGAAGGGCAGTTTGTTTGGCTTGATGTTTCTTTGCCCAAGCACTTGGCCAACGGTGCTTTGGCCGTCATTTTGCGCTTGAATATAAGCGGCAAGCTGTTTTTGATAGGCGCCCAGTTGGTTTTGCAGGGCGGCGGTGTTGAGATGCTGCACCCAGCCTTCTTGTTCATTGACAGTGGCGCCTTGGGTGGCAGCGTTGATGATTTCTTCGGGATTGACGGGCACTTTGTCTGCCAGTTCCATGCCGCTTTCTTCTGTATATTGTTTGAAGCTGGCGTCCAGCGGCAGCCAGGTGTCGGGCTGGCTTTTTCCTGGAATGTGGCGTGCGCCGCGTCCCGGGTGGTATTGAATGAGGGCTTCGGCCCAGACGTGTTCAATGCGGATGGCAAAGATTTGTCCGCCTTTGACAAGAGCAGTGTTGGGAATGCCGAGCAGTGTTGGGAATGCCGCCTTGTCCCATGATTTGCTGGGCGGCTTCGGGTGTCTGAGTGCCGGTCCAGTTCAGGATTTTTTCAACTGGAATATCGATGCTGCCATAAACATAACGCGCGGGGATGCCGCTGACTCGCAGCAAGGCAATGAGCAGGCTGGTGGTATCAAGCGCGTTGCCGGCTTTTTTATCCAAGGTGTCTTGTGCGCCTTGCACGCTGCCGTGGGTGGGCAGCCAGTGGATGGTGTTTCTGACCCACTGGTAAATGCGATGGGGGTTGTGGCCGAGTTCGGCGGCGAGTTTTTGAATGGCCTCAGTGTGCGGGGCTTCTGGCGTGGGGGCAAGTTCGGCGGCGGTGTGGGTAAGCTCGCCTTTGAGTGCGTCTTTGCGCTGGCTTTTTTGTGCAGGCTGCGCGGGTTGTTCTGGCAGTTGCAGTTTCTTGGCAAGGGCGTCTTCGCTGGAGGCAGCTTCGTTTGTGCTTTGTGCGCGCAGGCTTTGCCAGGGGAGGTTGTTCAGCTGGCGTGAGTGCCGGGGCATTGGCTGTAGCAGCGGCTGGCGGCTGGCGTGAGTGCCGGGGCATTGGCTGTAGCAGCGGCTGGCGCGGTGTTGGAAGCAGGTTGCACGCTTGGCGTTGGTGCAGTGGTCGGTGAACGGGCGCACATCGGTGCTGGGGCGCAGGTAGGCGAAGGCGCTGTTGTCGCCGCTGGCGTGCGCGTTGGTGCCGGTGCCCGTATCTGTGCAGGTGCCGTTGTGACGCGCGATGTTCCGGTGCGCGCTGTGGTGCAGGCGGGCATTTCCACCATTACTGGCTACGTTGACACACCCGAGCGCCTGCTGCGCGCGCAGCGCGCAGCGCGCAGCAGGCAGCGTGCTGGAAAGCGCAGTGCCTGGCGTGCGGCTTTACCACCTGCACGCAGTGCAGGATATGCGCGGTGATTTGTGCGTCGCGCAATTGGGGCGCGATTTGCCATTTGAAGTGCGCCGCTGCTTCATGGTGTATCACGTGCCCAATGCCGAGGTGCGCGGTGAGCACGCGCATCGCAGCTGCCACCAGTTTTTAATTGCTACAAACGGTTCAGTGCGCGTGCGCGTGGATAACGGCCAGCAGCGCGACGAGTTTATCCTTGACCATCCCGAACTGGGGCTGCATTTGCCGCCAATGGTGTGGGGCACGCAGTACTGTTATTCGCACGGCGCGGTGCTGTTGGTGCTGGCTTCGGAACCATACGAGAATGATGATTATATTCGCGATTATGATGAGTTTTTGAATATGGTCGGAGGAAGCGCATGAAAAGGGAAGGCATACGCTATGTACTCGCAGGCGGCACCAATACGTTGGTGTCATATACGATGTATCTGCTGCTGCTGCGCGTACTGGATTATCGCGTAGCGTATGTGATGGCATTTGCTGCTGGTATTGTGCTGTCTTTTATGTTGCTGCGCCACGCGGTCTTCGCGCGGCCAGGGCGGCCGTTTTCGTTGCTGTGGGTTGCAGCGACCCACGTGCTGCAACTCGCGCTCGGCTTGGCGGTGGTGCATGCCTGGGGCGCTTGGCTGCGCGGTCCGCAGTGGGCGGCGCCGTTGGCTGCTGCAGCGGTGTGTATGCCGCTGATATTTATGCTGCAGCGCTGGATATTTACACC
>ONTY01000327.1 GCA_900320815.1 uncultured Pseudomonadota bacterium | reverse complement strand
TTCTAAAATATCATTTCCTTTTCGTGGTGCATTACTATTTCTTGAACGACTTCGGCCAGTTGAAAAGCCCATTCCTTCGAAAAGATCTTCAAAAATATCTGATACGTTGCCAAAATCAAACCCTTCAAAGCCAGCGCCTACAAAGACGGCAAATTCATCGACATCACCGACGCCGACGTGAAAGGCAAATGGGCCGTCTTTTTCTTCTACCCGGCCGATTTCACCTTTGTCTGCCCCACCGAACTGGGCGACGTGGCCGACAACTACGCTGAGTTTCAAAAACTCGGTGTGGAAATCTACTCAGTGTCCACCGACACGCACTTCGTGCACAAAGCCTGGGCGGATGCCTCTGACACCATTGCCAAAATCAAATACACCATGATTGGCGACCCCACCGGCGAGATTACGCGCAACTTTGAAAACATGCGCGAAGGCCAGGGGCTGGCCGACCGTGGCACCTTTATCGTGGACCCGCAAGGCATTATTCAGGCCGTGGAAATCACCGCCGAAGGCATTGGCCGCGACGCCGGCGACTTGCTGCGCAAAGTCAAAGCCGCGCAATATGTGGCGCAGCATCCGGGCGAAGTGTGCCCAGCCAAATGGAAAGAAGGCGCCGAGACGCTGAAACCCTCGCTGGAACTCGTCGGCAAAATCTAAACAGTTTTTTGCAGCGCAGCCTTTTCCAGGCATCCTTTTGGGCCGGGTGGAGCGCCATGCGCCCTCCGGCCTTTTTTTCGCTCATTTTTTGCTCAACACAAGGAACACCACCATGCTTGAAGCCGATATGAAAGCACAGCTTGGCGCCTATCTGGAGCGCGTCAAACAGCCTTTTGTCCTCACCGCCGCGCTGGACAGCGGCGAAAAATCTGCCCAATTGCGCGAATTGCTGCAGGAAATCGCTGCGCTGCGCCCGGACATGATTACTGTGGCTGAAGGCGCCGCGCCTGATGGCCGCACGCCATCTTTTGCGCTGCACAAAGCCGGGGAAAATCCGCGCCTGCGTTTTGCCGCCATTCCGCTGGGGCACGAGTTCACCTCGCTGGTGCTGGCACTGCTGTGGGCGGGCGGACACCCACCAAAAGAAGACGCCGACACGCTGGCGCAGATTAAAAACCTGCGTCCGGCGCAGCCGCTCAATTTTGAGGTGTATATGAGCCTCTCGTGCCACAACTGCCCGGACGTGGTGCAGGCGCTCTCGCTCATGGCGCTTTTGAATGAACGCGTCAACGTCACCGTGATTGACGGCGCGCTGTTTCAGGGAGAAATTGAGCAACGCGCCATCATGGGCGTGCCCGCCGTATATTTGAATGGAGAAATGTTCTCCAGCGGGCGCATGAGTCTGCAGGATATTCTCCGCAAGGTGGATACCAACGCCAGCGCACTGGAAGCGGAAAAACTGGCTGGTGTGGCGCCGTTTGACGTATTGGTTGTTGGCAGCGGTCCTGCCGGCTGCACCGCCGCGATTTATGCGGCGCGCAAAGGGTTGCGTGTGGGGCTGGTGGCGGAGCGTTTTGGCGGCCAGGTGAACGACACCATGGATATTGCCAACTATCCCGGCGTGCCCGAAATGACGGGACCGGGCTACGCCGCGCAACTGGAAAACCATGTGCGCCACTATGAAGTGCAGGTAATGGCGGCGCAGCGCGTGGCCAAAGTCACGCCAGCCGAAAAAGAAGGCGGCTATATCAGCGTGGCGCTGGAAAACGGCGCCCGGCTGCAAAGCCGCACGCTGATTGCCGCCACGGGCGCGCGCTGGCGCAATGTGAATGTGCCCGGTGAGCAGGAATACAAAACCAAAGGCGTGGCGTATTGCCCGCACTGCGACGGGCCGCTGTTCAAAGGCAAAGATGTGGCCGTGATTGGCGGCGGCAACTCGGGCGTAGAAGCCGCGATTGACTTGGCCGGCGTGGTGCAGCACGTGGACGTGCTGGAGTTTTTGCCCGATATGAAAGCCGACGCCGTGCTGCAGGCGGTCAACATCGTCAATGTAGTTTTGGGCATATTCCGGGCCGCTGAGCTCC
>ONTY01000328.1 GCA_900320815.1 uncultured Pseudomonadota bacterium | reverse complement strand
CGCCGTGCTGCTGCGCGCAGGTCTGGGCAGCCAGGCGCTGGCCCAGCTTGCCGCCGACGCTGCCAGCGCCCAGGGCTGGCGCCGCCCCCTGCTCGCCTGGCTGCGGCTGCTCGCACGCGACAGCGACCCTGAGGCCGCCGCGCGCGCCGCGCGGCGCATCCGCACCATTGAAAGCGAAGGCCGCCCAGCGGAGCAATAAAAAAATCGCTTCAAAACTACGGACAGCGAGCAGGTGGTGGAGTTTTTCGTTTCATTTTGATTGCTCCGCTTTGCGTCTTTCGGGCTGCCTTGTTCAGGCGCGCTGCGTGCAAACGCCGGCAAGAGCGCCCACGTTGAATGCCCCTCCTTTTATATACCCATCACTACAATGCTTCATTGCCGGCATATCAAGCGGGCAACAAGAATATACCCAGTGCAACTCGCTTGGCTTCTGGTCTCTGAGCCATTGTTTCATCCCACGACAATCTCCCAATGTCCTCGCCCTCTGCCACTTCTCAACACACTGCTGCACGCTGCTTTGTGGCTGGGCCGTTTTGTTGGGTATGCGGCACTGGCTTGCAAATCATGCAGGCTGCGCTGTGGCCGGCGTGGTGGTATATGGCACTGCTGGTGCTGGCGCTGTGTGCCTTTTTGCTGCTGCGCCGCAGCCGCGCCCCGCTGTGGCTGCTGTACGCGGCGCTGGCCGCCACTGCCGCGTTTGCCTGCACGGGCTGGCGTGCGGCGCAGCGCGCGCAATTGGCGCCGCAGCTGGATGGGAAAACGCTGCAAATCACCGGCACGGTGGCAGCGTTGCCGCAGCGCACGACAACGGGCTGGCGTTTTTTGTTTGATATTGAAGGCGCGCAGTTTGAAAACGCGCCTTTGCCTATTGATGAGAATATTCCACAGCAGATTTTGCTGCGCTGGCGCGCGCCCGATTGCCTGCTGCCCGAAGCGCAAAAACCCTGCACACCGGCGCAGGCAGCGTGGCCGCACGATTTGCGCGCGGGGCAGCGCTGGCTTCTGGCGGCGCGCGTGCAGCGCCCGCACGGGCAGCTGAACCCGCATGGCTTTGACTGGGAGCTGTGGCTGTGGGCGCGCGGCATCACGGCCACGGGCAGCGTGCGCGCCAGTGCCCAGGTGCCGCCGCAATTGCTGCAAGAGGCCGCCGGGCTGCCCGTGCAACGCTTGCGCCAGCAGTTGCGCGGGCGCATTGACGCGCAGCTTGGCACCGATGCACGCGCCGCGGGCATCGTGGCGGCGCTGGCGCTGGGCGAGCAAAGTGCGGTGGCGCGCGCTGATTGGGAGGTGTTCCGGCGCACGGGCACGGCGCACCTGATGGTCGTCTCCGGCCTGCACATCACGCTGCTGGCGTGGTTCGCCTTTTTTTGTATGGAAAAGCTCTGGCGCGCCTCGGCGCTGCTGCGCCTGCCGCTGTGCGATGCGTTGAGCGCGCCCACAGCGGCGCGGCTGGGCGCGCTGGCAGCAGCGGCGCTGTATGCGGCGGCAAGCGGCTGGGGCGTGCCGGCGCAGCGCACGCTGCTGATGCTGGCCGCCGTGCTGCTGCCGGGGTTTGCCGGCCAGCGCCTGCCGTGGGCACTGACGCTGCTGCTGGCAGCGGCGGCGGTGCTGGCGTTTGACCCGTGGGCGCTGGCGCAGCCGGGCTTCTGGCTCAGCTTTGCCGCCGTGGGCGTGCTCTTTGCCGCAGGTGAGCGCAGTGAACGCAGCGCCGCCGGCGCAGCGGTCTACACGCGCCGGCTGCTGGCGACGCAAGTGCGCCTGACGCTGTCGCTGGCGCCGCTGGCGCTGCTGCTGTTCGGGCAGGCGTCGCTGGCGTCGCTGGCGGCGAACCTCGTCGCCGTGCCCTGCGTCACGCTGCTGGCGGTGCCGCTGGCGCTGGCGGGCGCGCTGCTGCCGCCGCTGTGGAGCGCAGCAGCGGCGCTGCTGGCGCCACTCATCCGCCTGCTGGCGTGGCTGGCGGCGTGGCCGCAGGCCGCCATCACGCTGCCGGCAGCGCCCTGGCCGCTGGCGCT
>ONTY01000335.1:2546-4113 GCA_900320815.1 uncultured Pseudomonadota bacterium | reverse complement strand
ACCAACATTGCAACAAGCTGATACACATCACACACATGTGGGACAGAGACAGTAGTGTTGTTCTCCAGCAACGATACTTCCCATATACTCGCCAGCGTTTATGCCTGCCATATTGCAATGCTCCGTATTGCAGCCAAAGTGGCAGGTATTGCTTCCTACCTTAACCTAAGGAGAAACAATGCTTTTTAACCCTCCCCCCCCCACTAGTAGGAGTATTGGGCGCAGCCTGAAACTCTTTGCAGTTTCTGCGCTGTGCCTTGGCGCAGCCGCTATCAGCTTTGCCTCGGCGGCGAGGGAACTGGACACGCCAGAGCCGTTCAATGCCACTTTGTTTGCACAGGAGTTTTTACACAAAATTGGGTTAAGCGACATTAGCCAGGCGAGGTGGCCCAACGTCAGCACTAGCGACGACGCTTCTAATCCTGTGCTGCTGGCACGGGCTGACGGTTATGAAGACGACGAATTTTTTACTACACCGCCCCGAAATAGCAACGATCCACAATATTCATCCACGTATAAGCCTTGGTATGCAGATTTGGGGGTAACAAAAGGCCGTGGCAAAGGGAGCGGAGAAAACGGGAACTATCTCGTCAACATCTTGATTGACCGTTATTTTGGCAAGGTCAACAGCGAAGGCAAGCTGAGCGCAGCTGCACTGAAAGGTCTTGGAATGCCAAAAACGGTGCCCCTTAAGCTGCGTGTTTATGATGTGGACGATGATTATCAGGGCAGCGGCGTTGATGACCCAGAACAGATAGATTTCATCAAGTTCAATGGCCACGAATTGCGGCGCAGCGATGGAACGAGGCAGACGCTTTCCAGCGGCGATGGCAAACGCAGCGTTATGACGTTTAACGTACCGGTGGAGTGGTTGGTGTTTCCAGAAAGGCCTTGCTTTGGCGAAGAAGGCTGCCAGCCTGGCATCAACCGCGTAGAAATTGAAGTTGACCAAGCTGATCCCACAAAAGGACACGGCTGGGTCGTGGCCGTAGACTGGGCCATGCTGGAAATCAAGGCGCTGCGCCCAGTGATATTATTGCATGGATATGGACTCTTGTGGGGTAAAGGAGGCTCAGGAGGAGATGAAACGAGTTATAATAATATTACAAAATACCTTGAAGAGAAATCAATTCTACATATTCGAGCTGTTAATAACGGTGAGGAGATGGAAATTCAGCCGGCGTCCGAAGCAACGGACAACAAAGAGCGGCACTATGCTTGGAATGCGAATGTTGGCTGGTCTGGTGGAGCACGTATTAATACTCACAAAGAAGCATTAAATACATTGGTAGAGCGTATCAAAACCAGGTTTGGCGTGCAGAAGGTTCATATTATTGCTCATAGCAAGGGTGGACTTGACACAAGAGCCTATTTGCGGGGAGACGCAGACCATGTGAGAAGCGTTCAGACATTTATCCAGGCTGGGCCTCCGAATCATGGAAATCGTCTCGTGGAAGTGTATGGACACTTTTCATTGAACGGTGCTTCTAATGACCTTGCATCTGAAAATATAAGAGATGATTTCAATTATGTACAAAAGAAACATGAAACGGTTACAAAAGATAAT
>ONTY01000335.1:0-2504 GCA_900320815.1 uncultured Pseudomonadota bacterium | reverse complement strand
TGACGTTTGGTCGGAAACCCTAGGAGATAAGGCGGGGAGAGGATTCTTCATTGCCATTGGAGATGGAGCAACCGACGCTGACTCAACCGGTGGGGGGGTGAACCACCAAAGTGCCATACCTCCTTGGGCAGTTAAATGCACGCAAAAAATAGGCAGTCTGAAACACCATTGCAATGGTAACGATACTGGTACAGCCCCCATATATACGACATGCAGAGATTGCCATGCCGATACAACCTGGCCCGAAAAGGAGGCAATGCTGGATATAAAAAAGAACCTTCCAGCATGGTTTACCATTTTGGATGGTGCTCCGCACTCCCTTGGTGAATTTAAGGATAACCACTACGCTTGGATGTTGGATAGAATTTTGGGAACCCATGATTTTGCTCCAAGGTATAATCCAAATAATTGGGAAATCAATGGCAAGGGGGGAGATCCCGGCGCCAAGGCCGCATCTGTAGTGAAAAATGTATCCAAGGATGGGGCACAGGACGACATTGTTTTCGGCGTTGACCTGGAAAGTGAGGAACTGGTGTTCAGCACTATTCCGGGGAGCAAGCAAATCGCTCCCAGCTTTGTGCTGCAGCAGGGTGTTCCAGTCAAGGTATTAGTAGTCGTTGACGAGGCGCCAGCGGTAACCGTGGTGCTGAAATCGCCCACGGGTGTTGAAACACCGCTGGAAAATATGGCGAATAAAGTGAAAGATTTTACCGGATTTGTAACGCAGTACGAACTCACGCCAGCAGAAACCGGAGTATGGAGCGTGCACATGCAAGGCGCCGAGGGCAAACAACATGGTGTGATGGTTTCGCGTGCACGCTCGCCATCTGTGGCGATGGATGCGTGGCTGGAAAAAGATGTGGTGGGCAGCGGCGAAGCCGTCAAAATGCTTGCCTATTTGTATGACCCGCGGCAGGCAAACACGGCACCAGTGCCCCTGTCCCAGACCGTCCAATATGCTTCATTGGCGGTGCAGGCACTCATGATGCAGCCGGATGGCACACTGGAAACTATTGAACTGCATGACGATGGCGCTAATGGTGATGAACAGGCGGGTGACGGTATTTATACGGCCAGCTACACGCCCAAAGTGCAGGAAGGGCAATTATCCATTTTGCTGTATTCTATTCGCGATGGACATACGCAATTGACGCGCAGTGTCACGCAGATCAATGTCACGGCAGCGGCGGCATCGCGCTTGCAGGAGGTGACGACCAAACCCACCGCAGAAGAAACTAAGCTGGGAGTCTTGGGTGATGTGCGCTTTGGCATCAGTGCCAATGTTGCCAAGGCGGGTGAATATTTCATCATCGCTGATATTGTGGACAAATCTGGTGCCGAAGTGCGCTCTGTCTATTCCAGCCGCGTACAGGTTGCAGCGCCGGGTGTGCAAGAATTTATTGTGACGCTGGAGCGTGAATATTTGCAGCAGCAGGGCGCGGCGCTGCCGCTGAACGTGAAGGCTGCTCGACTGTTTGTTTCAGAGCACGATACTGAGGATATGGTGAATGAAAAAGAATTCAACGAACCCATTCCGTTTGACGATGCCAGCGCCTTTGAAGTATTGGTGGCGCGGATGGCGAGGTGGTGGAATGGAACCACAAGAGCATTTCCGGCATCGGCGAGCAGGATGTGGTGCTGACGTTTGACGTGCCGCGCCTGAAAGCGACGGGGCTGACGGGCTTTTATCTGAAAGATATTGGCATTTCGGCTGGCCCGCTGCCTGGCTCTGATCCCAAGGTGTACCCCATCGTGATTGAAAATGGCGCGCAGGTGGATACCGAAGCGCCGCGTGTGGCCGTTGATGAGGCGCCGCTGGTGGTGGATATGGATACGCTGGCCGGCCATGCACGGGCGGATTTGCAGATTCGCTCTGCCACAGGTGGCGCGGCTGGCGGCACGCTGGCTTTTAGCGGCGCGGCGACGCAAAGCGCAAGCCTGGCGGTTTACAACGCTGGCGGCGAGGCGGCGGAAAATATTGCCTGGCAGGCGCGTATTGGCGATGAAAATGGCACATTGCTGACCGAAGGCACAATTGCTGCAATTGGCGCTGGTGAAAGCGTTGGCATTATGGTTGAGGGCGATGCGCAAACCCTGCAAGGGCAGCGCGTGTTTGTGACGGTGAATCCGCGCCATTCAGTCACGGAGGCGAATTACGCCAACAACATTGCCATTTTTGATGCTGTGCTGGATGCCGACCCGGTTGACCCCGATATTCCCGCTGACTCGTTTGACATTGCAGTGCCGGCAGTGGAGGGCGGTACGGTGGAATGCAGCCCCAACCCGGTGGCCGATGGCGACAGCAGCACCTGCACCATCACGCCTGCCGATGGGTATTTTCTTGAAACGCTCACGCTCTCGCCTCAAGGCGCTGCAACGCTGGCGTGTGGTGCCGGGCAGGCGCATTGCAGCTGTGCGGGCTCAAGCTGCACATTTACGGACAGCAGCAGCGATGCGAAAGCGCAGCCGCAATCGCTGCTGAAAGTGGGACGCACTGATGACAT
>ONTY01000336.1 GCA_900320815.1 uncultured Pseudomonadota bacterium | reverse complement strand
CGGGCAAAGGTGCGGCGCCCGGGGCGCTGCCCGGCCTCATCGTGGCGCTGGATGTGCTGCCGATGGAGCCAATTGAGGGCGTGCTTTTCATCCAGGGCGACGTGCGCGAGGAGGCGACGCTGGCGCGCCTGCATGAGGCGTGCGGCGGGCAGCCGCTGGATGTGGTGCTCTCGGACATGGCGCCCAACCTTTCGGGCATCGCAGCCAGCGATGCGGCGCGCGTGGCGCACCTGGTGGAGCTGGCCATTGAGTTCGCCACCGCGCACCTGGCAGCGCACGGCGCGCTGCTCGTCAAGCTCTTTCACGGCAGCGGCTACAGCCAGCTTGTGCGCCTGTTCAAAGACCATTTTCACGAGGTGCGCGCCATCAAGCCGCGCGCCTCGCGCGAGCGCTCGGCAGAGACCTATGTGCTCGCGCGTCGTCCCAAAAATCCCTGCCTTCCAGAGGGGGGCGCGGCACGCAACCCTTGAAGTGCCTAAAATGGGCGCCATTTATCCCTTTTTGCCATTCCACGCCAACATTTTTGGAGCGCAATACTTTGAATAATCAATGGTTTTCAAAAGCCGCCTTTTGGGTGCTGGTTGCCATGGTGCTTTACACCGTGTTTATGCAGTTTGGCGGCGCGCGCATGCCCAACCCGGCTGCGCATATGGAGTATTCCGACTTTGTGCAGCAGGTGCGCGCTGGCGCCGTGCAGCAAGTCACCATTCCGGACAGCCTGAGCGGCGGCGACATCTACGCCACGATGGGCGACGGACGCAAAGTGCAGGTGCACGCCACGGGCTACGACCGGGGGCTGGTGGGCGACCTGATTGACAACGGCGTGAAGTTTGACGTCAAACCCCGCGACGAAGGCTCGCTGCTGATGACGCTGCTCATCAGCTGGGGACCCATGCTGCTGCTCATCGGCGTGTGGGTGTATTTCATGCGCCAGATGCAAGGTGGCGGCAAAGGCGCATTCAGCTTCGGGCGCAGCAAGGCGCGTATGCTCGATGAAAACAACAACCAGGTCACATTTGCCGATGTCGCTGGCTGCGACGAAGCCAAAGAAGAAGTCAAGGAAGTGGTTGATTTTCTGCGTGACCCGCAGAAGTTCCAGAAACTCGGCGGGCGCATTCCGCGCGGACTGCTGCTTGTCGGCCCGCCTGGCACTGGCAAAACGCTGTTGGCAAAGTCCATCGCGGGCGAAGCCAAAGTGCCCTTTTTCAGCATCAGCGGTTCAGATTTTGTTGAAATGTTCGTAGGCGTGGGCGCGGCGCGCGTGCGCGATATGTTTGAAACCGCCAAGAAAAACTCGCCCTGCATCGTCTTTATTGACGAAATTGACGCCGTGGGCCTTTTGAAACCAACCTTGGCGTGATAGTCGTTGCCGCCACCAACCGCCCCGATATTCTGGATGCCGCGCTGCTGCGCCCGGGGCGCTTTGACCGGCAGGTGTACGTCACGCTGCCCGACATTCGCGGCAGGGAACAGATATTGACCGTGCACATGCGCAAAATCCCCGTCGGGCAGGATGTGAGCGTGAATGTGATTGCGCGCGGCACCCCCGGCATGAGTGGCGCCGATTTGGCCAATCTGTGCAACGAAGCGGCGCTCATGGCCGCGCGGCGCAATGCGCGCGTAGTGGAAATGGTGGATTTTGAGCGCGCCAAAGACAAAATCCTCATGGGCGCCGAGCGCAAAAGCGTTGTCATGCCCGAAGAAGAACGCCGCAACACGGCGTATCACGAATCTGGCCACGCGCTGATTGGCTGGCTGCTGCCAAAATGTGACCCGGTGCATAAAGTCACCATTATTCCGCGCGGCCGCGCGCTGGGCGTGACGGTGAGCCTGCCGGAAAATGACCGTTTCAGCTACGACAAGGAATATCTGCTCAACCAGATTGCCATGCTCTTTGGCGGGCGCATTGCCGAGGAAGTATTCATGCACCAGATGACCACGGGTGCCAGCAACGACTTTGAGCGCGCCACCAGCCTGGCGCGTGACATGGTGATGAAATATGGCATGAGCGAGGCGATGGGGCCGATGGTGTATGCCGAAAACGAGGGCGAAGTCTTTTTGGGGCGCAGCGTTACCAAAACGACGAATATCTCGGAAGAAACCATGCGCCGTGTCGACGCCGAAGTGCGCCGCATCATCGACGATCAATATGCGCTGGCGCGCCGCCTGATTGAAGAAAATCAGGAAAAAATGCACGCGATGGCGCGGGCGCTGCTGGAGTGGGAAACCATCGAGCAAGAGCAAATCAGCGACATTATGGAAGGGCGTCCTCCGCGCCCGCCCAGCGGCGGCACCACCCCGGCGCCGCTGCCTGGTGGCGGCAACGCGGGCGATGGCGGCAGCGCGGCCGCGCCCAACGCCGATGCGGCGCCCAAGGCGGCATAAAAGCGGCGCTGCTAAACCAGCATTGACGTAAAAAATACTCACCACCCGTAGGGGGCGCCCCCCTTGTGGGCGCCCGTGCAGCGTTGCCGTGCCCGCGCATCAGCGCCGTCCAGTGCTTTTCATCGGAGAGGTTGACGGCAG